>JBEEGD010000555.1:0-14249 GCA_041166685.1 Acidimicrobiaceae bacterium
CTCGCACCGTTGGACCGTGTCGGCGACACCGTCGGCTCGAAGTTCGATCCCGCGACGAACGCCGTGATCACGCCGCCGGGGTGGGGCGACGCGTATCGCAAATACGTCGAAGCCGGATGGGGGAGCGTGCCGTTCCCGGCGGAGCACGGTGGCGGTGGATTCCCGTGGTTGGTGACCATCGCCATGCAGGAGCTACTCACCGCATCGAACATGGCGTGGTCGTTGTGCCCACTGCTGACGCAGGGCGCGCTCGACATGCTGCTGCACCACGGCAGCGAGGAGCAGCAGGAGCGCTACCTCCGCAAGATGGTGTCCGCCGAGTGGACCGGCACGATGAACCTCACCGAGCCTGAGGCCGGGTCCGACGTGGGCGCGCTACGCACGCGAGCCACGCCGGTGGACGACGGCTCTTGGCGGATCAGTGGTCAGAAGATCTTCATCACGTACGGCGAGCAGGACATGACCGACAACATCGTCCATCTGGTGCTCGCACGTGTGCCCGACGCGCCCCCCGGCACGAAGGGCATCTCCTGCTTCATCGTGCCGAAGTTCGTCCTGAACGACGACGGCACGCCCGGCGAGCGCAACACGGTCAAGTGCATCGGCATCGAGCACAAGATGGGCATCCACGGCTCGCCGACGTGCACGCTCGAGTACGACGACGCGGTCGGCTACCTCATCGGCGAGCCGAACGCCGGAATGAGATACATGTTCACCATGATGAACACGGCACGTTTGTCTGTCGGTCTGTCGGGGTTGGCCATCGGTGAGGCCTCGTATCAACAGGCGCTCGACTACGCGAGGGAGCGCCGCCAGGGTCGCGCCGTCGGTGCACCCGCCCGCGCTTCGAGCCCGATCGTCGAGCACGCCGACGTGCGCCGCATGCTGCTCACGATGCGGTCGACGGTCGAGGCGATGCGTGGTCTGGTGTATGCGAACGCAGAGGGCATCGACCTCGCCCGGCACGCGGCTGATGAGGACGCACGCGTCGCCGCCCAGGAGCTCGTCGATCTGCTCACACCGGTGACGAAGGCGTGGTGCACTGACATGGGCAACGAGTTGGCGTCTCTCGCGGTGCAAGTGCACGGTGGAATGGGATACATCGAGGAGACTGGCATCGCGCAGCGTTTCCGCGACATCCGCATCGCCGCCATCTACGAAGGCACGAACGGCATCCAGGCGATGGACCTCGTCGGCCGAAAGCTCCCGATGCGGGCGGGCGGCGTCGTCGAGGACTTCTTGCAGCGCCTCGAAGCGATCGATCCGGAGCTGGGTGATGCGTATCCGAAGGCAGTTGCGTCGCTCCGCGAGGCAACGACCTGGATCCTCACCAACGGCGCGACGGACCCGAACAACGCGCTCGCGGCGGCCACCCCTTACCTGCGCATGTTCGGAATCGTGGTCGGAGGCTGGGTGATGGCTCGCCAGGCGATCGCCGCGCGCCTGCTCGGCGTCGACGATCCTTTCAATGAGGCGAAGCTCGAGACCTCCCGCTTCTACATCGACGAGCTCCTTCCGCAAGTTCACGGACTCATGGGCGCGGTCACGTCTGGCGCCGACCGGCTGTTCGCCCTCACCCCGGAGCAGCTGAACTCCAGGAGCTAGTGCATACGGGCGTCGGGGCCTGCGAAGTTGTCGAGGTAGCTGCGGCGGGTGACCAGACGGGTGAGGCGGTTCACCGCGTGTTCCGGTGGCAGTTGGGTGGGCGGCGCGGTTGGCGGAAAGGCCAAGAGGTCTCGAACGTCGAAGGCGATGGCAAACAGTCGTAGCCGTTCGAGGGCGTGCGGGAAGGCGAACAGCTGGGGGTAGTCCTCCCGGAGCCACCAGGCAACATCCTCGTAGTCCTCGGCCTTGGTCTGATCTGCGTAGTCCTCGGCCACATGGAGCTCAGGGAACGCGCAGAACCGCAGGATCACGTCGAGATCGAGATCGGCTGGCGCGGCACGCGACCACTCGAAGTCGATCAGCGCAGTGACTTGATCACCGTCCCACAACACGTTCTCGAAGGTGAGGTCGCCGTGGATGAGTGTCTGAACGTCGAAGGGCTCGAGGGAGCGAGAGGTCCTGCGCACGATGTCGATCAGGGCGTCGACGATGGCGGTGTCGACGTTCTCGAACGAGCGGGCTTGGTTGAGTCCGACGAGGAGTGGCGCGGTCGGCTCCTGCCCTTGACCGCCCTTCAGCAATTGCGGTGCGCCGAGGTCGTCGAGGCCGTTCGGGCATGTCGAGTGGTGCAACGTTCGAAGCATGAAGGCCAACTGCCGCACTGCAAGGCGCCGTTGCGAGGGTGCCATGGTCGGCCAGCAGCGGCTGAGTACGTTGCCGGGCTTGCGGCGCACGACCAACCAGTCGAACCCCGTGCCGGTTCCATAGGCGATGACCTCGGGGTAGTGCACCTCAGGCGGCAGCTCAGGACCGATCTTCGCCTCACGCCGCAGCCGATGGTCAGGTCGGCGGTTCACTCGGATCGCGTACTCCGGTGTCAGCCACACCTCATTGGTGACGCTGCTGGCCCGTGTGAGCTCGACATTCGGGTCGAGATGCGCCTCCTCGAGCGCGTGCTTGGCCCGTGCCATGGCCAGCCCACTCGAGAGTCCAGCCCCTGCACGCATCCCCGTCATGGTCGCATGAATTCACTCATGGGCGTCTCGCAGGACAGCATCCGCGAGGGCGGGCCACGCGGTGATGGCCCACGGGCCAAAGTCCCGGTCGGTGAGACACACGAGGGCCACTCTGGCGACGGGGTCGACCCACAGCATCGTTCCACTCCGCCCGAAGTGGCCGAATGTGTCCGCGGAGTTGGTTGCGCCCGTCCAATGAGGCGACTTTGCATCGCGAAGCTCGAAACCCAGCCCCCAGTCGTTCGGCGACTGGCGACCGAAGCCCGGGAGTACGCCATCCAGTCCGGGAAACGCCACCGCGGTGGCTTCGCGCAGCGTCCTCTCGGAAATCAGCGTTGGCGTGAGCAACTCGCGTCCCACGACGAGCAGATCGTCGACATTGGAGATCGCGCCAGACGCGGGTGAGCGCTCGAGTCGAGTGGCGCGCAGACCGAGCGGCTCGACAACCGACTCGTGCAGATAGTCAGCCGCCGACAAGCCAGTCGCTTGGAGCAGTTCCTCGCCCAGCAGCTCGAAGCCGCGATTCGAATAGATGCGGCGACTTCCGGGTGGCGCGAGAACGTCGTCGCTGTCCGGGGCCAGTCCCGATGCGTGGGCGAGGAGATGACGAACGGTTGAGCCCGGCGGGCCCGCGGCCTGGTCAAGGTCGATCGAGCCCTCCTCGACGGCCACGAGCGTGGCCAGCGCGACCAGCACCTTTGTCACGGACGCCAACTCGAACGGCGTGTCAGTCGGACCGCGCGCGGTCGTTGTGGCATCGCTCAGAACGACGCCGGCGGCCGCGTGGGGCACCGGCCACTCATCGACGGCCGCCAACGCGCGCACGGCGTCGGTGTCTACCACCGTCCGGAGAGGATTCGTTAGGGTCGGTCGATGCGCTGGCTCCGAGCTGGCTTCGTCGCGGCGGTAGCGCTGCTTCTCGGCGTGTTCCTCGTCGCCGGCTCGTCCGCGGCCGCGCCGGTCGCCGCGCAACCTGTCCCGCTCCCCAAGGCGTACGTGCTGGTCGACGTTGATACGGGCGCGGTCATCGCACAACAGGAGCCGCGCGCGCTGCGGCCACCGGCCAGCACCATCAAACTGCTCACCGCGCTCATCGCGGCCCAGCGCCTCACCTCCGCCGACGCCGTCCCCATCAGCGCAGTGGCCGACGGCATGCCGGCGCGCAAGATCAACGTGAAGACCGGCCAGGTGTGGACCTTCGACCATCTCATGAACTCGATGCTGATGGTCTCGGCCAACGACGCCGCCGTCGCGCTCGCAGAGAAGATCGGGGGCGGCACGCTCGACGGTTACGTGCCCATTGCCAATCAGACCGCGAGCCGCCTCGGCCTGTCGGACAACCCGATCCTGAACGACCCGGCCGGGCTCGACGACGAGTTCGCCAACAGAGGTGGAGATCGGATCAGCGCACGTGACCTGGCGATCGTGGCCCGAGCCGTGATGGCGCGACCCGATCTGATGAACATCCTCGGCACGCGCGAGTACCGGTTCACCGGCGGCGACTCCTTGGGCCACAGGCTGAAGAACCACAACCTCTTCCTGGACATGTATGCCGGCGCCAACGGGTTGAAGACCGGCACGACGGAGCTCGCCGGGCACACCTTCGTCGGGTCCGCAAGTCGCAACGGGCGCACGATGCTTGTCGTGATCTTCGATGCGGTCGACTCCTACGCCTCCGCGGCGGCGTTGCTGGACCAGGGATTCAACACGCCGGTCGCGGCGGAGGCCGCGTTCGATCACCTCCCCGCCGTCGTGCCGGACGCCTCGCTCCCGCCGCCGCCGGCTCCCGAGCCCGCGGCCATCGTTCCGACGCCCGCACATCGACGGTCGATCTTCGACTCGACCGCGTTCGCGCTGGTCGTGTTGGTGGTGGGGTTGCTCCCACTGGTCGCGCTCCGCCGCCGAGTGATCGTGAGCAAGACGCGCGCTCGCAGCGTCCGCGGCCACGACGAAAGCGCCACCCTGGTCCGCTCCGGCCGCTAGAGGTCAGATGGCGTCCCAGACCAGCTTGGAGTCGTCGGAGCTGTCGAGCAAAAGGTGTGCGGGGTCGTGTTTGTCGATGTGGCCGATGAGCCCGTTGTAGATGCCGTAGCCGACAAGCTCGCGCAGCCGCGTCGGGAAGCGACGCGCGATGTCGACCGGAATCCCGAGCTGCTGGTTCTCCTGCTGACGGATGTATCCGGCGCAATAGTTCATCGCGATGCCGACGCGCCGTGCATCGGTTGTGTTCTCGCCGCCGCCGTGCCACAAGCTGCCATGCCACACGAGCACTGAACCCTTCGGCATCTCGGCCGCGATCGAGTCGTAGTGCTGGCCGTAGTTCGGGCTGTGGTCCAGCAAATGCGAGCCAGGAATGATGCGCGTCGCACCATTCACCTCGGTGAAGTCGGTGAGCGCCCACATCGTGTTGCAGACCGTCGGCGGATGGGGCTTCGGCAGGGGGATGAGCTGATCGTCGGCGTGGATCGGCTGCGGGGTCTCACCGGGCGCGATGGCGATCGAGGACAGCGACGAGATGAGGCATCCGTAGTCGAGCACGCCCTCGACGATCGGGAGCACGTTGGGATGCACCGGAATGCGCTCGTACAGCTCGCCGTGCACGAGCAAGTTGTAGATGCGCCACGTGCTCGAGCCTTCAAAGCTGTTGGTCGCGGGCTTGATGTCGAGTGCGGTCTCGAGCCGGTCCAGGTCCGCGGCCAACGCGTTGATGTGTTCGAGGTCGATGGCGTCCTCGACGATTGTGTAGCCCTCGTCCGCCAACTGCTTCACGTGCCCCCGGACGTCGATGCTCACCGCTTGGGAGCGTAGAGCGCCAAGGGCCTAACGTTCCCACCCATGTCGATCTACGACGTTTCCATCCAGACGCTCGACGGCTCGCCCGCCGACCTCACGCAGTACAAGGACAAGGCGGTGCTTCTCGTCAACGTGGCGTCGAAGTGCGGCCTGACCCCGCAGTACACAGGTCTCGAGAACCTGCAGAAGAAGTACGCGGACAGGGGCTTCACGGTGCTGGGGGTGCCGTGCAACCAGTTCATGGGGCAGGAGCCGGGCACTCCTGAGGAGATCAAGGAGTTCTGCTCGACGTCCTACGGCGTCACCTTCCCGCTCACCGAGAAGGTCGACGTGAACGGCGACGATCGTCACCAGCTGTACGAGCAGGTCGTGGACGTCGCTGACGCCGACGGCCACTCGGGCGACATCCGCTGGAACTTCGAGAAGTTCGTGATCGCGCCCGGCGGCGAGATCGTGGCTCGGTTCAATCCGACCGTCGATCCTGAAGCTCCCGAAGTCGTCGAGACGATCGAGAAAGCCCTCCCGTAGCAAGACCCGAACGGCGTCGGCTGCTGCTCGACGTTTCGCCTGTCACTGAATCTCGGGAGTACCGGCTCCTCTTCACCGGTCAGCTGGTGTCGTTCTTCGGGCGTCAGCTGACCATCGTCGCGTCGTCGTTCCAGATCTTCCTGCTGACGCATTCCTCGCTGCAGGTCGGACTGCTCAGCCTGGCGCAGCTCGGTCCATTGATCGCGTGCTCGTTCGTCGGCGGGACGCTCGCCGATGCGATCGATCGCCGCAAGGTACTCGTGGTGTCGAACGTGTTGATGGCCGCCACGAGCGCGGGCCTCGCCGTCAACGCGAACATGAGTCGTCCCCTCGTCTGGCCGATCTATTTGTTCACCGCGATGAGCGCAGGGCTCTCGGCCATCGATTCGCCCACGAGGAGTGCCGTGGTGCCGTCGCTGGTGCGCCGCGACCAGATCCCGGCCGCGGCCGCGTTGAACCAGACCGGCTACCAGTTCGGCCAAGTCGGCGGTCCCGCGCTGGCCGGCGTGATCATCGCGAGCGTGTCGCTGTCCGCGGCCTACTGGGTCGACGTGATCACCTTCGGCGTCGCGCTGATCACGCTCGCGCTGCTGCCGCCCCTGCTTCCGCAGGGCGGAGGAACCAAGGCAGGCATCGGATCGATCAAGGAAGGTCTGCGCTACGTCCGAGGCGAGCGCGCGATTCAAGGCGTGTTCCTCATCGACATCAACGCGATGGTGTTCGGCATGCCGCGGGCCTTGTTCCCGCAGCTTGGCACCGAGCTGTACCACGGTGGAGCGGGCACGGTCGGGTTGCTCTACGCCGCCCCGGCCGCGGGCGCCTTCATCGGGGCAGTGACCACGGGATGGGTCGGTCACGTTCGGCGGCAAGGTGCGGCCGTGCTGTGGGCGGTTCTGGTGTGGGGGCTGGCCATCGCCGCATTCGGCGCGGCGAACTGGCTGCCCCTCGGCTTGCTCCTCCTCGCGATCGCCGGTGCCGCAGATGTGATCTCGGCAGTTTTCCGCGGCACGATCCTGCAACTGCATGTACCTGATCGCCTTCGGGGCCGATTGCAGGCGCTCAACATCGCGGTCGTGACGGGCGGGCCCCGCGTCGGCGACCTCGAAGCCGGCGTGGTCGCCACCGCGACGAGCCCGCAGATCTCGGTCGTCAGCGGTGGCCTCGCGTGCGTCGCCGGGGTTGCCCTGTTCGCCAAGCTCATCCCCGAGCTCGCTGCATGGCAGGCAACCCCCGGGTCCACCGATACATTGGACCAACTCACATGACGACGACCTTCGAGTCGCTCGGGCTGTCTCCTGACCTGGTTGATGCTCTGAGCGCGGCGGGCATCACGCACCCGTTTCCCATCCAATCCCTCACCATTCCCGACGCTCTCGCCGGCCGCGATGTGTGCGGCAAGGCCAAGACAGGCTCGGGGAAGACGCTGGCGTTCGGGCTCCCGCTGCTCGAGCGAACCCCTCCCGCCGAGCCCCGCCGTCCGACGGCGCTCGTGCTGGTTCCCACCCGCGAGCTCGCCGTCCAGGTGCACGAAGTGCTCGAGCCCCTCGGCAAAGAGCGGAATGTGCGGGTGGCGGTCGTGTACGGCGGCCAGTCGCTCGAGAAGCAAGCTCGGCACCTCGAGGACGGGGTCGAGATCGTGGTGGCCACACCGGGCCGATTGATCGATCTCCTCGACCGCAAGTCGGTGTTCCTCGAGGCGCTCACGTGTGTCGTGCTGGACGAAGCCGATCGCATGGCCGACATGGGCTTCCTCCCGCAGGTCGAATGGGTGTTGCGCCACGTCGGCGGGCCCCACCAGACGCTGCTCTTCTCGGCCACGCTCGACGGCGCGGTCGACGTGTTGGTCAAGCGGTACCAACGCGATCCTGTGCACCACGAGGTGGAATCGCGGACGATCACCGTCGAGGAGATGTTGCATCGCTTCCTGCTCGTGCACGAGATGGACAAAGCCAAGGTGGCCGCCGCCATCAGCAATGGCGTGACCCGCACCATGATGTTCACTCGCACGAAGCGAGGCGCCGACCGCCTCGCGCAAGCCCTGAACAAGGAAGGCGTGAAGACGGCCGCCATCCATGGCGATCTTCCCCAGAAGGTGCGCGAGCGGGCGCTCGATGACTTTCAGCAGGGGCGGTTGCCGGTGCTGGTCGCCACCGATGTTGCCGCCCGCGGTCTGCACATCGACGATGTCGACGTCGTGGTGCATTACGACCCGCCGCAGGATCACAAGGCGTATCTGCATCGATCGGGCCGGACGGCCCGCGCCGGAGAGTCGGGGGTCGTCGTCACCCTCGTGCTGTGGAACGAGGAGCTCGAGATCAAGAGGATGCTGCCGCGCATCGGAGTGAAGCAGCCACTCGTCGAGGTGTTCTCGAACGACCCCAGGCTCTCCGACCTGAGCACCTGGGACCCCGCTCAAGAAGTCGTCTCCTGACGTCGCACTAGTCTCCCCGCCGTGCGCGGCCAGGCCACATGGATCCGATCGGCGCGCGCGGACACCGGGGTCGCACTCGCGTGGATCCCCTTCGCGCTCGCGGTGGCGGCGGCGCGAAGCGACGGACGATCGCTCGCCGCGTTCCTCGAAGCGCTGTCCCTCTTCAGCTTCGTGCACCAGCCCTTGACGCTGCCGTTGGTCTACGGCGACGAGTCGCAATTCGCCGCCCGGCGTCGGCTGTTCATCTGGGCTCCGCTCGTCCTCGCCGGCGTGATCGCGCTCGGTTTGACGATCTCGTTCACCCTGGTGGCCGTTGTCGGTGGGCTGTGGAACATGGAGCACACGCTGATGCAGCGCTACGGGTTCGTGCGCATCTATGGCCGGCGCGCCGGTCAGGAAGATGGTCACGTGGAGCGCACGATGCTCCTGTGTTGGCTCGTCGTCACCCTGTTGTCGGTGGCGGCCGACTCGCGGACGCCCGAGAGGATCGCGTCGCTACCGCTCGGGCGGGTCAACAGCGATGCGCTCAACGTGCTCGCCTCGTGGCGACCATACGCGACGGCTCTGCTGCTGCCGTCTGTGGTTGCCGCCGCGGCGGTCACGATCCGTTGGATCCGTAGCGAGCGCGCCCGGCGCGCCTCCGGCACGGCCAACAACGCCAAAGTGCTGTATCTGGCATCGACGGCCGCCATGTTCACCTGGGCGGTGCTCGTCGATCCCGTGGCGGGTCTTGCGGGCTACGCCGGAGCACACGCCGTGGAGTACTTCTTCATCGTCGACCACCGCCTGTCGTCGAAGCGGACGCCGTCGTCGCGACGACGCTTCTTCGCCGGGTACCTCACCCTGTTCGGGCTCTTGTACTTCGTGGCGTTCAACACCGAGGTGTGGACGCTGTGTGTGCTGTTCTTCGGCGGGCTCCACTTTCTGTTCGACGGTTTCATCTGGAGGAGCCGGAAGCCTGCGGGTTCTGCCGTTCAGCCGATGGCGGCGAACGTCAACGCATAGAGCACCGCGGTCAGCGACAGTCCGTCGCTCATCTCTCCCCGCTCGGCGATGGCGCGCACCTCGTGGAGCGGTACCCACTCGATGCGCTCGGCCTCGCCCGGGTCGGTGGGATCTCCGACGTGCGTCGCGCTGTCGGCCACGAACAGGTGAAAGCGCTGGTCGCTCAAACCGTTGGTCGGGTGGTAGCTCACGAGGTGGCGGAGAGCACCGGGTGCCCACCCCGTCTCCTCGATGGTCTCGCGTGCCGCGGCTTGGGCCGGGCTCTCGCCTGGTTCGATCTTCCCCGCCGGAATCTCCCAGCCCCATGTGTCGGTGATGAAGCGATGACGCCAGAGCAGGAGTAGACCGCGATCAGCGTCGTAGACGATGGTGCCCGCCGCTTCTTGTGGAACGCGCACCACGTGATGGTCGAAGCGTCCTTCGCCTGGAATCTCGACGTCGACGAGCTTGAGGTTGACCCATTCGCTCTCGTAGAGCGATCGCTCACCATGCACGGTCCAACGCATGGACGGACCATACGCTGACCACATGCTGTCGCCTGCACGCCGACGCGAGCTGGGCGCGTTCTACACACCGGTCGACGTGGCCGAGCGGCTGGTCTCCATCGCGCTTGATGGTGTCGAAATCCCGCCCGTTGTCTGCGATCCCTCCTGCGGTGACGGTGTGTTCTTGTTGGCGGCGGGGGAGCAGCTGGCGGCCCGCGGCATCCCGAGGCACGTCATCGCTCGAGACCTGTTGTGGGGGATCGACGTCGATGCCAATGCGGTGGCTGCCGCGCGCGCCGCGATCGCGGCATGGGGCGGATGCACGGCCGAGGATCACGTGATCGTTGCGGATGGCTTGGACGACGTCGGATGGGCCGGTCGGTTCGATGTCGTGGTCGGCAACCCGCCGTTCCTCAACCAACTCGAACAGGCGACGGTGCGAGACGGCCACACACGATGGTTTGGCGCCGCCGGCCCGTACGCGGACACGGCGTTCCTCTTCCTGCTCGCGGGTATCGAACTTGTGCGGGTCGGCGGCCGGGTGGTGCTCGTGCAACCGCAGTCGCTGGTCGCGGCGCGCGATGCCGGCCCGCTCCGCAATGAGGTGATGGCGAGCGCCGCTCTGACCGGAATGTGGACGTGCGACGAGTTCGTCTTCGACGCAAACGTGCGGGTGTGTGCGCCCGTCATCGTCCGCGGCGGAGTGCAACCCGATGAGCTTCGGCGTTGGTCGGGTCGGGCCTTCGAGGACGCGAAATGCGTTCGATCGTCGCCCACAGCAACGTGGAGTCATCTGCTGGTGCGCCCACACGAGCCACCGGCTGTGACCCTCGCCTCCCGCGGTCATCTCGGTGGGATCGCGAGCGCCACCGCCGGGTTCCGAGACCAGTTCTACGGCCTGGCTCCTCACGTGATCGATCTCGATGAAGCCGACGATCGTCAGTTCCCGCGATTGGTCACCTGTGGGGTGATCGACCCGGCATGGTGTGCGTGGGGCACGCGGCCGCTGCGGTTCGCGGGCCAACGCTGGCTACATCCTCGCGTCGACCGTGCCGCCCTCGACGACGGACCGTTGTCTCGATGGTTGCACGACCGCCTCGTGCCCAAGGTCGTGCTGGCCACGCAGACGAAGGTGCTCGAGGCGGCGGTCGACGTCGACGGGACGTGGGTGCCGTCCACCCCGGTGATCGCGGTGCACGCCGAACCCGACGCGCTCTTCCGAGTCGCCGCCGTGCTGTTGGCGCCCGCCGCGAGCGCGTGGGCGGCGTCGGCCTACGCCGGCGTGGCGTTGACCTCCGACGCCATCAAGCTCTCGGCCCGCCAAGTGCTCGACATTCCGTTGCCGGCCGGCACCTCCCAATGGGCCAGCGCCGCGGCGGCCTTGCAGGCCGGTGACCTGCGCGCCGCTGGTCGCTGGATGGGTGAGGCCTACGACTGCGACGGTGACGTCTACGAGTGGTGGGCGGGCCGGCTGCCGAACCAATAGGTGGCCGGCCCTCCAGGGGTGTCGGCCATCATGGAGGGGTGGACCGCCGGGTACATCCGTCGATGTTGCCCGCCTCAGGGGCATGGAAACCGGGTGATGCCCCGGGGGAGCGAAGGTTTCTCTCCCTCGCCACCGACCGGCCGTTCGTGCTCGAAGGTGGTGGCTCGCTCCGCGACATCACCCTTGCGTACGAAACCTGGGGCACCCTCGACGCCGCCGGAACGAACGCCGTGCTCGTATGTCACGCGCTGACCGGCGACAGTCATGCCGCGGGTCAGTTGATCGAAGGGCACCCTGCGCCGGGCTGGTGGGACGGGCTCATCGGTCCCGGGAAGGCGCTCGACACCGAAAAGTACTTCGTCGTGTGTGCCAACGTGCTGGGGGGATGTCAGGGCACAACCGGCCCGGCGTCGCCCCATCCCGACGATGGCCGCCCCTATGCCTCGCGGTTCCCGGTGGTGTCGATCCGCGACTGGGTCCGCACCCAGGCGGCCCTCGCCGACCATCTCGGCATCGAGCGATGGCTCACGGCGGTCGGCGGTTCGATGGGCGGGATGATGGTGCTCGAGTGGGCGATCATGTTCCCTCACCGCGTCCGCTCGGTCATTCCGATCGCGACCTGTGTGGCCGCGACTGCACAACAGATCGGTTGGTGGAGCTCCGGCCGCCGCGTCCTCCAACTCGATCCGAAGTTCCGCGGCGGCGACTACTACGACGCGGCGCCGGGCGACGGACCGCACGAAGGGCTCGCGCTCGCGCGCATGATCAGCCAAATCACCTTCCGCAGCGACGGCGTGTTCACCGATCGCTTCGGACGCGAGGTCGTCGAGCCGCTCAACGGCGGATTCTCGCTGTGGCAGCGGTTCGAGGTCGAGCGCTACCTCGAGTACCACGGCGACAAACTGGTACGGCGTTTCGACGCCAACTCGTACCTGTTGCTCACCAAGGCGATGGACCTGCACGATCTCGGTCGCGGGCGCGGCGGGCTCGAGCCTGCGCTGTCGCGGGTCCAAGTGCCGGTGCAGGCGATGGGCGTCACGTCTGATCTGCTGTACCCCGCCTACCAGTCTCGCGAGATCGTCGATGCACTGAACGCCGTCGGCCGAGAGGCCGAGTACGTGGAGCTCGAGAGCCCCCACGGCCACGACGCCTTCCTGCTCGAGTTCGATCAGGTAGGCGAAGCCTTGACCAAGTTCCTGACGAGAGTGGAAAACGATGTCTGACGAGTGGCGCAGCGAGACCCGTGCCATACGCGCGGGTCGCACGTACAACGATTCGTCGCTCGCGCCAGTGCTCTGGCCATCGACCACATACTTCAACCGATCGGTCGACGAGAACTTCGAGATCGCTCGATCCGAGCACCCGAGCAAGTTCTACAGCCGCAACGGCAGCCCGACCGTGCTCGAGTTCGAAGACGCGATCGCCGCCCTCGAAGGGGCCGAGGCAGCCCTCGCATTTGGCTCCGGCATGGGCGCGATCTCGTCGGTGCTCCTCACCTTCTGCGGCGCCGGCGACCACGTGGTCGCGCAAGCATCCACGTTCAGCGTCACCAACCAGATGTTCACGATGCTGTGTCCCCGCCTCGGCATCGACGTGACGTTCGTCGACGCGACCGACAGCGACCAGGTTCGGGCCGCGGTGCGACCCGGCAAGACTCAGCTGGTCTTCGTCGAGTCACCAGCCAATCCGGGGCTCGACGTCGTCGACCTCGAGGCCATCGGTGCCATTGCCGGCCCTTTCACCGTGTGCGACGCGACGTTCGCACCGCCTCCCGTGCAACAGACGCTGTCGCACGGCATCGACATCGTGATGCACGCCGCAACGAAGGGCATCGCCGGTCACAACGACGCCATGCTCGGCGTGATCGCGGGTGAGCGCGACCTGATCGCCGCGGTGTGGGCGCACCACTTGATCCATGGCGCGGTGTGTTCACCGTTCGACGCGTGGAACGCACTGCGCGGTATTCGCACCCTGCACGCTCGCATCCGCCAGGAGTCCGAAACCGCACAGGCTCTCGCCGAGTTTTTGGAGACGCATCCGGCCGTGGCCCGGGTGCTGTATCCCGGTCTCGACTCGCACCCGCAGCGTGATGTTGCCAAGCGACAGATGACGAACGGGGGCACCGTGCTCACGTTCGAGGTGGCGGGGGGACTCGACGCCGGGCGCCGGTTCGTCGAGGGCGTCGAGCTCGCGCAGGTGGCACCGTCGCTCGGCGGACCCGAGACGCTCGTCGTGCACCCACCGACGATGACGGCGGCGACGCTGACTCCTGCCGAGCGGGCGGCGATGGGGATTGGCGAAGGGATGATCCGCGTGTCCGTCGGTCTCGAGCACGCCAACGACGTGATCACCGACTTCCGGCAGAGCCTCGACCGCCTCTAAACGACCAAACTCGACGCAATAGGCATCGGTGGGCGATCCTTATTACGTCGAGAATGCAGCGTAGGGGGAGACCAATGGACCTCGTATTGCGAGGCGGCAAGGTCATCGATGGAACTGGTGCACCGGCGCGGTCAGCTGACGTCGGGGTCGAAGGCGATCGCATCGTCGCGGTCGGCGACGTCGGATCGACGAACGGCGCAGAGGTGGTCGAGCTCGACGGTCTCGTACTCGCACCCGGCTTCGTGGACATCCACACGCACTACGACGCGCAAGTCACGTGGGACGGCGATCTGACGCCGTCGTGCTGGCACGGTGTCACGTCGGTGGTCATGGGCAACTGCGGGTTCAGCATCGCTCCGACGCGACCCGAAGACCGCGGTGTCATCGCTCGCACGCTCGAGAACGTCGAGGGCATGTCGGTCGAAGCCTTGACCGCAGGCATCGACTGGTCGTTCGAGACGTTCCCCGAGTACCTCGACGCCCTCGACCGCACGCCGACGCGGCTCAATGTCGCGGCG
>JBEEGD010000556.1:0-4597 GCA_041166685.1 Acidimicrobiaceae bacterium
CTGCTGTGGACGATGGCCCGCTGGCAGGAGGGGGAGTCGCTCGCTACCAAGGAGACGCGAACCTGATGCAGTTCGAGCTTGTTCGAGAAATGCCGCCCAAGGTCGACCTTGTCATCGAAGGCGTCAGCCCCGGTGCCGTGCCGCGCGATCCGCTCGTCACCGCAGCGGGCTTCGAGGGCAAAGAAGGCCAGGTCGTGTTGCTGCCCGGGCGCGTGCTCGTGGGTGTCGGCGAAGGGGACGACAGCTTGCGCCGAGCGGCGGCCGTCGGCGCTCGCGCCGCGGCGAGGAGCAAGCACGTGGCGACCACCCTCCCGGCCTCGCAGGCGGTCGCCGAAGGCTTCGCGCTCGGCGCGTACCAGTTCGGCAAGTACCGATCGAAGCCGAAGCCAAATCGCATCGAGCGGGTGTCGGTCGTCGGTGGGGGTGGCGCCCGGGCAACCGCGGCGCTGCAACGCGGGGCGCGGGTGGCCGAGGCGGTGATCGTGGCCCGCGACCTCGTGAACGAGCCGGGCGGCGTCTTGACCGCTCCGGTGTTCGCCGACGCCATCCAGGAGATCGCGGAGCGATCGAAGCTGCGCGTGAAAGTCCTCGACAGGGCGGGCATCGAGAAGGCGGGCTACAGCGGCCTCCTCGCCGTCAGCCGCGGGTCGGACAACCCACCGCGGTTCGTCGAGCTCACCTATCAGCCCCGCACTGCGACGAAGACGACGGCGACGGTGGCGCTCGTGGGCAAGGGCATCACCTTCGACTCAGGCGGCTTGTCGATCAAACCCACCGAAGGCATGATCGGCATGAAGGGCGACATGGGCGGCGCGGCGGCCATCGTGGGCGCCTTGTCGGCGGCACGCGATCTCGAGGTCAAGGTGCGCGTGCGCGCCTTCCTGCCCCTCACCGACAACATGCTGGGAGGTGACGCGCAGCGAATCGGTGATGTCATCCGCTACCGCAACGGCACTACCGTCGAGGTGCTGAACACCGACGCCGAAGGACGGCTCGTGCTCGCCGACGCGTTGATCGCGGCGAGCAGGGAGAAGCCGGCGGCCATCGTCGACCTCGCGACGCTCACGGGCGCGCAAGTGGTGGCGCTCGGCAAGAAGGTCGCGGCCGTGCTCGGTAACCACGATGGTTGGACAGAGCAGGTGCGAAATGCGGGCAACGCATCCGGCGAGCCGATCTGGCCGCTGCCGCTGTGGGACGCGTACCGCCGCGACCTCGACTCGACCGTCGCCGACATGAAGAACGTCGGCAACCGTTGGGCGGGAACGATCGTGGCCGCGCTGTTCCTCAAGGAGTTCGTGCCGGACGGCCAGCCGTGGGCCCATCTCGACATCGCCGGCCCGGCATGGGCCGACAACGACGACGCGGAGATCTCGGCCGGCGGCACCGGCTTCGGCGTCCGCACATTGTTGGAGTTGCTGCGCACCTACAAGCGCCCCTGACGAATTCCCACTCATCCGTACACAAATTTGTGTACGGATGAGTGGGATTTGGCGATGTTGTCTACGCGGCGGGGTTGTCGTCGGGGGTCCAGGTGTCGGCGGCGGCTTTTGCATCGCTGTGTCGGCGCCATGCCCACGCGGTGGCCTCGCGTGCGGCAATCGGATGGAACCGCCATCGGTGCAATTGGCGTTCTGTCCCCTCGACGTCTTCGCCGAGCTCGAGCAGGCTGAGTGCGAGACGGCGGGCGCGCACCTTGAGTCGCTCGTCGTGTTGCGCAGGGTCCTCCTGCCACTCGCGGTGCTGCAGTTGCAGCGGCTCAGGCAGACGCGTGACCTGACCGCGGGTGAGCGGCGGGAGCTTGCGGCGAGCCAGCAGCACTCGATCCGCGGCGTCGAGGTGCAACAGGTGGAATTGCACGCAGCGATTGATCGTGCGGAGAAACGGCGAGTTGCGCCCGCCCTTCATCCCGAGGCCGAGCGTCTTGGCCGTCTCGGCCAGCGACAACTCGAAACCGGATGGGTGGGCTTCCAGCTCCGCAGCCAGACGGCGCAGGAAAACCACCGAACTCGGGCCGAGCACGCCGAGCCAGAATCGCTCGACGTAGGGGGAGCGGGGATCATGGCCGATCTGATCGAGCACCGAGTCAGGCCACGGACGAACGGTGAGGGTTTGGGGCGTGTCGGGAACAGCGACGAGCATTGGGATGCCTCCAAGGAACGAGGTCGCGTTGGAGGGGAAGGAACTTCGATGAGTTTCGATGATTTTGATGCAGCACGCAAGTGGGTCGACGCGGCGGACCGGATCGTCGTGCTCACTGGCGCCGGCATCTCGACCGACAGCGGCATCCCGGACTTCCGCGGGCCGAACGGGGTCTGGACCAAGAACCCGGCCGCAGAAAAGACGGCCACGCTTTCGCACTACATGTCGAACCCTGACGTGAGGAAGCAGGCGTGGCGCAACCGGGTCGAGTCTCCGATGTGGGAGTCAGAACCCAACGTCGGCCATCGAGCGATCGTCGAGCTCGAACACCGCGGGAAACTGCTCGCGCTCATCACGCAGAACGTCGACGGCCTGCACTTGAAGGCGGGCAGCGACCCGGCTCGCCTGATCGAGGTGCACGGCAACACCCGTGAGGTCATGTGCATGCAGTGCGGAGAGACGGCTCCGATGCAGCGAGCACTCGATCGGGTGCGAGCGGGCGAGGAAGACCCGCCGTGCCGGAGCTGCGGGGGCATTCTGAAGTCGGCCACGATCTCGTTCGGACAGTCCCTCGTGGAGGACGATCTCGTCCGCGCCGACGCCGCCGCCCGGGGGTGCGACCTGCTCCTGGCCGTCGGCAGCACGCTCGGCGTCTATCCCGTGGCCGGCGTCGTGCCCATCGCCAAGCGCCAAGGCGCCCGCATCGTGATCATCAACGCCGAGCCAACGGAGATGGACGACATCGCCGATGCCGTGCTCCGCGGCCCGATCGGTGACCTACTTCCACCACTGGTGGGAATGTCGACCAGTTAGGTAGGGTTTCTGTCCGGGATGGCCAGTTTCCGCGAGCTTCTTCAGCAGACCAAGCAACAGATCCGCGAGGTCGACACGGCCACGGCGGACGAGCTGCGGACCCACAAGGGCGCGGTCGTGGTCGACGTGCGCGAGCCGGACGAGCACGAGCAGGGCGCGATTCCGGGCTCGCTGCACATCCCCAGAGGAAACCTCGAGTCGAACATCGAACCCCGCGTCCAGGACCACGACACACCGCTGATCGTCTTTTGCGCCGCCGGTAACCGCAGTGCGTTCGCAGCCAAGACGCTCGAGGACATGGGCTACACCGACGTCGTCTCCGTCATGGGCGGCTTCAACAAGTGGAAGGACGAGGGCCGCGAGTGGCGGCTTCCTCAAGCGCTCTCGCCCGAACAGCGCAACCGCTACCAGCGACACATCCTGCTGCCTGAGATCGACGTAGCCGGACAGCTCAAGCTGCTCGCATCCAAGGTGTTGTTGCTCGGCGCCGGCGGCCTCGGCTCCCCGGCCGCGCTGTACCTCGCTGCGGCTGGTGTCGGCACGATCGGCATCATCGACATGGATGTGGTCGACGAGTCCAACCTGCAGCGCCAGATCCTGCACAACCTCGAACGCATCGGCGAGCGCAAGGTCGACTCCGCGAAGAAGACACTGTCGCTCATCAACCCCGACGTCAACGTGGTCACCTACGACGTGCGCCTTGGTGCGGACAACGTCATGGACATCCTCGAGGGCTACGACGTGATCGTCGACGGTACTGACAACTTCCCGACGCGCTTCCTCGTGAACGACGCATCGGTGAAGCTCGGTATCCCCGTCGTGCACGGCTCGATCTTCCGATTCGAAGGCATGGTCACCGTGTTCGATCCGAAGAACGGCCCGACGTACCGCGACATGGTTCCCGAGCCTCCGCCGGCCGAAATGGCGCCGTCCTGCGCAGAGGCTGGTGTGCTCGGTGTGCTTCCGGGCATCATCGGGTCACTACAAGCGGTCGAGGCCATCAAGCTGCTCCTCGGCCTCGGCGACCCGCTCATCGGACGACTGCTGGCCTACGACTCGCTCGAGCAGAGCTTCCGCGAGTTCAAGGTCCGACGCGATCCCACCAACGAGATCACGTGGGAGAACCGCGATCGCATCGTCGTGTCAGAGCTCGACGAGCTCTGTATGCCGCACCCGCTCCAAGCACCCGCCAGCTGAGCCTCGAGTTTCAAGAAGCGGCGCGGACGACGCCGAGTTTGTCGGTGCCGTCGTGGTTCCAGTCGCCGATGATGGCCGCGTCGCCGGGATCGCCGTAGCCGAATACGTAGTCAGCGACGCCGGTCGCG
The DNA here is from genome assembly GCA_041166685.1 of Acidimicrobiaceae bacterium. Classification (GTDB taxonomy): domain Bacteria; phylum Actinomycetota; class Acidimicrobiia; order Acidimicrobiales; family JACDCH01; genus DASUCS01. The sequence goes on from JBEEGD010000556.1 coordinate 4,278, forward strand.
TTGCGGTTCGCCAGGTAGAGCGCGCCGTTGCGCCAGATGCCGATGGTGTCCGTGCCGTCGCCGTTCCAGTCGCCGGCCAGCGGTTGGTCACCCGGGTCGCCGTACCCGAACGTCGCGTCGGCGACGCCCGCGGAGTTGGAGTTGCGCAGGTAGTACATGCCGTTGCGGAACACGCCGACGGTTGCGGTGCCGTCGCCGTTCCAGTCACCCACGACCGGTCGGTCGGTCGACGCGCCGAAGGCGAATTGCAGATCCGGTGTCCCGCCAGTGTTGATGTTGCGCAGCAAGAAGGCGCCGTTGCGGAACACGCCGATGGTGTC
>JBEEGD010000557.1:0-4060 GCA_041166685.1 Acidimicrobiaceae bacterium
CGAGCGAGCGCTACACGCTCAAGGTTGTGGGATCGAGCCCCCGCCGCGGGGAGGCAACGCTGCTTGCCGTCCTCGGCCAAGCGGCGGGCACCGACGGGACGATCGTCGGGCCGCCGCTTCCGGTCAAGCGCGAGGGCGAGTGGTGGCGGTGCTTGCGGCGTGACGTCGTGTCGATCGCGCGTGAAGCCGGCTTGCTTCGCCGTCGGTATCCATCAGGACTGTTCCTGACCGCAGTGATCGCGCTGGCCCTCACGACCTTGCCGCTGTACGCCCGGTCGCCGGAGACGGTTGTCGCCGGCATCGTCGTCGCGACGATCTTGGCGGCGCTTCCGTTCGTCGGTGGCTACGTGCTCACGGGTGCCGGTCATCGTGAACGGGCCCGCTGGGAGGCGTACCGCCGTCACCTCCTGGCCGCCGATTTTGGTGATGTGCCTGCACCCGGAGTGATCGTGTGGGAAAACGGCCTCGTGTATGCCGCGGCGCTCGACGTCGCCACCACTGCGATAGGAGATCTCTCGTGATCCGCCGCCTACTGCTCGTCGCTGCGTTCGCTCTTGTCACGATGTCGTGGACCACGACGACCGTGGATGCGGCTCAGGCGTGTAGTGGGTTAGGCACGGATTTCAAGGACAATCTTCCGCGTCGCACCGCGCAAGCCACGTTCGACGGACGCGACCTGACGTGTCAGGACCTGACCGGTCTCGACTTCACGCAGGCGTCGTTCGACGGCGCCGTGCTCGACGGCGCCGACTTGAGCAACGCCGGGCTCATTCAAGCAAGCTTCCAAGGCGCGTCGATGAAAGGGGTGATCCTCACCGGTGCTCGCATGACGCAGACGACGTTGAACGGCGCCGATCTGTCCGGTGCTCGGCTCGCGGGCGCGGACATCTCCACCATCTTCGTCGATGCGGGCACGAAGCTCGCAGGCGCGGACCTGAAGGGCATTCCGCTCGACGAGGTGCGTGAGGCGGATCGCACGGGCACGCCGTATCCGAACGCAACGTCGCTCGCTCCGGTCGAATGCGCTCTCGGTTCCAAGCACGACTATGCCGAAACCGTCAAGGGACTGTCGTTCGCGTCGCGAGACCTGCACGGCATCGACTTGTCGTGCCAGGACCTGTCGGGCTTGTCGTTCGTCCAAGGTGACTTGCAAGGAACGAACTTCAACAGGGCGAAGCTCGCCGGCGTTCAGTTCACCCAAGCCGATCTCACCGGTGCGTCGCTGATCGGTGCCGATCTGAGCGGGGCCGATCTTGGTCAGGCCACGCTCAACCGGACGCAACTGGCCGATGCCAACCTCACCGGCGCCAAGCTGGTGCAATCGGACATGAACAAGGTCGATGCGCAACGCGCACGCTTCGACAAGGCGGACTTCACCCAGGCCCATGTCGACGAGGGCGATTTCACTGGCGCGTCGTTCCGCAGTGCGGACGTCGACGTCATCAGCGCGAAGGGCGCGGTGCTGCGCGACGCTGACCTCACCGGGGCCAAGAGCGTTGATTCACTCAAGGGGGCCGATCTCACCGGGAGCCGCGGCCGGACGTCCGCGAGCACGGTGCTGGTCCGCGTGCTCGTTGCCGCCGGCATCGGTGTGCTGATCATCGGCGTCGTGATCGCGATCGTTCTCCGCTCTCGCGGCATCGCCGCCGACGTCTGACGTTTTCCCCTTCAGAGGAACACAGTTCCGTGTTCCTCTGAAGGGGAAAAGCACTAGTTGAGGCGTTCGACGATCATGGCCATGCCTTGGCCGCCGCCGACGCACATCGACTCGAGGCCGAAGGTCTTGCCCGCATCCTCGAGGCCGTTGAGCAGCGTGGTCATGATGCGAGCGCCGGTCATGCCGAACGGGTGACCGAGGGCGATCGACCCCCCGTTCACGTTGAGCTTGTCCCACGGAATCCCGAGGTGCTTCGCCGACGGGATCACTTGCGCGGCGAACGCCTCGTTGATCTCCACGAGGTCGATGTCGTCGATCGTCATGCCGGCGCGATGCAACGCCTGCCGGCACGCCTCGATCGGGCCGAGACCCATGATCTCCGGGTTCAGGCCCGTGACCCCCGAGGCCACGATGCGCGCGATCGGCGCGATCCCGAGCTCGGACGCCCGCGTGTCGGACATCACGATGACCGCAGCGGCGCCGTCGTTGAGCGGGCAGGCGTTGCCGGCCGTGATCTCGCCGTCGGGACGGAACACGGGCTTGAGCTCCAACAGCTTCTCGACCGTCGTGCCGTCACGGGGCCCGTCGTCCTTCGTCACCACCGTGCCGTCGGGCAGAGTGACCGGCGTGATCTCGCGCTCGAAGAAGCCGTTCTTCTGCGACTCGACGGCGAGCTGCTGTGATCGCGCCGCGAACTCGTCCATCTCGCGGCGGCTCACGTTCTCGGCGAGGCGCACGTTCTCTGCTGTCTGGCCCATCGCGATGTAGATGTCGGGGAGTCCGGACGGCGGTTCCCAGGACGACGCGCCGTTCGTCCGCTCGCGCGTGCGTTCCTCGGCGTCGGCGAACTTCGTGTTGTGCGGGCCGGTGTCGGCGGCACCGAACTGGAAGCGCGAGACCGTCTCGACGCCGGCACACACGAACACGTCGCCTTCGCCCGCGCGGATCGCGTGTGCAGCCATGCGGATCGCCTGCAACGACGAGGAGCAGTACCGGTTGACGGTCACGCCGGGAACATCGGGCATGCCAGCGAGGATGGCGGCGACGCGGGCGGCGTTGTACCCGGCCTCGCCGGCGGGCTGACCGCAGCCGAGGATGAGGTCTTCGACGCTCTGCGGATCGAGCTGTGGCACCTTCTCGAGGGCTGCCTTCACGATGTCGGCGGTCAGGTCATCGGGACGGCAGTCGACAAGCGAACCTTTGTTGGCGCGGCCGATGGGGGTGCGGGCGGTGGAAACGATGACGGCGTCAGGCATGGCGCCGTTCTACTGCGCGACGATGCCCGCCGTGAAGTTCGGTCTCTTGCCCCCGTATCGCGCCGGTGCTGTTGCCGAGCCCGAGTGGATCACCCGGTTCGCACAGCACGCTGAGGCCTGTGGTTTCGAGTCGTTGTACGTCGCCGAGCACATGGTGGTGATCGCGGGCTACACGAGCGAGTACCCGTATGCGCCCGACGGCCGTATGACGCTGCCCGATCACGCGGACATCCCTGATCCTTTGGACCTCCTCGCGTTCGTCGCCGGCCGCACGACGACGCTTCGGTTCGGAACCGGATTGCTCGTGCTGCCCGAGCACCATCCGGTGCAACTGGCCAAGCGGTTGGCGACCATCGATCGACTGTCCGAAGGCCGGCTCTCGATCGGTATCGGAGTCGGATGGATGAAAGAAGAGCTCGAGACGCTCGGTACCGATTTCGGGACCCGCGGCGCGCGCGCCGACGAGTGCATCGAGGTGCTGCGCCTGCTCTGGCGTGAGGACGAAGCGGATTTCGAGGGCAGATTCTTCTCGTTCTCCCGGGCGTGCAGCTTTCCGAAGCCCGTGCAGCCCGGTGGGATCCCGATCCATGTCGGCGGTCACAGTGCGGCCGCGGCGCGGCGCGCGGGCCGAGTTGGTGACGGTTTTCATCCGCTCGGCCTCTCCGGCGACGAGCTCGCAGAGCGCGTCGGTCAGATGCGCGAGGCGGCGCTCGAGGCAAACCGCGACCCGGACGCCATCGAGCTCACCCTCGGCGGTCTGCTCGACCAACTCGACGACGAGCGTCTGGCGGCGGCCGAAAAGGCCGGAGCGGTCCGCATGGTGCTGTCGAACCGGGAGAAGGACATCGACAAGGCCTGCGCGCAACTCAGCACCTTCGCGGATCGGTTCATCGCATGACGCTCGCCTTCGGGATGCAGCTGCCGATCCAGGCGCAGAGCACGGTCTTCGTCGAGGAGTGGGAGAAGTCGGCCGGTGCGGCCGAGCTCAAGGCTGTCGCGCAAGCCTGCGACGCCTCGGGGTTCGACTACGTCGCCGTGTGCGACCACGTCGCAATCCCGCGCTCGCGCGCCGATGCGATGAGTACCACCTGGTACGACACGGTCGCCACCCTCGGGTGGTTGGCGGGGGTCACCGAGCGGGTCCGCT
>JBEEGD010000558.1:0-2576 GCA_041166685.1 Acidimicrobiaceae bacterium
AGGGCGCGTCGGACAGTTCGTCGGGCACATCGCGTGTGGCCCGCCTCCGCACACCGGCTGCCCGGAGCAGCACGAGGAGCGTGATGACAAACGGGATCGCGACCTCGAGCCCGACCGCGCCCCAGTACAGGTTTGCCTCGAGATCCTCACGGCGGAGCGTGTCTGCGATCTCGCCCGCGATGCGCGCGTCGCTCGCGTCCGCACTCGCTTCCCGGCTCTCGTAGGACGCGACGCGGCTCGCGCCTGGCAGCGCCGGCGCCGCGGGCAGAGCTTCGGAGGGCAGGAGGAAGCTGAGCTCACTTGCCCTCGTGGTGTCGATCGTGCCGCTGTAGCGGATCGACGCGCCCTCGACGACGAGGTCCGCGGGCGAAGCCCCGTGCCAGCGAACCTTGCCCACGGGCGGAGCCGGCAACTGCAGTGCGCCGCGCACCGGCACGCGCTGATCGTCCCCACTCACGTCATCTGGTGGAGTCCAGATCGGCAGGGTCACGATGACACCGTCTTCGTACCGCTCGGACGCGCCCCGCACCGCCCAATCAACGCCAGTTCGAACGCCACGCGGATCGACGTCGACGGTCTGGGCACTCGACGAGCGCGGGCTGTTGTCGAGCCGAACGTCGGCGACCACACCAAGAGTCGGAGCACCCAGACGCAGCGGTCCGCCGTCGTCGCTTGGATAGACGACGACAGCTTGCATCTGGACAGTGCCGTCCGCCTGCATCGAACCGTTCACGTCGAACTGCTTCACCCGCACACCGTGCTGAGGGCGCGTCGGCGCATCGCAACCAGCAACCACGAACAGCGCAACAACCGCCAGCAGCCCCGCCCGCCTCATCCCGGTCAGCCCGAGCCGTAGACCGGCGCCGGCGGCGGCGCCTTGGACAGCAGCTCGCGTACGACCGGCCCGAGCTCCGCGGGATCCCACCGATCACCCTTGTCGACGACCGGACCATGTTGCCAACCGTCCGCGAGTGAAACCTTGCCGCCTTCGACTTCGAAGACGCGGCCTGTCACCTCGCGAGACTCCGACGAACCCAGCCACACCACGAGGGGCGCGATGTTCTCCGGGGCCATCGCGTCGAACGTCCCCGCGTCATTGGGCGCGGCCATCATGTCGGCGAACACGGTTTCGGTCATACGGGTTCGCGCCGATGGCGCGATCGCGTTCGCCGTGACCCCGTAACGGCCGAGCTCGGCCGACTGCACCAGGGTGAGCCCAGCGATGCCCGCCTTCGCCGCCGAATAGGCCGCTTGTCCGACTGACCCCATCAACCCCGCACCCGACGACGTGTTGATGATGCGAGCGTCGACGGGCGCGCCTGCCTTGACTTGATCGCGCCAATACGCCGCAGCCCACCGGACGACACAGAAGTGTCCCTTCAGATGCACGCGTACGACCGCGTCCCACTCGTCCTCCGACGCGTTGGCGAACATCCGATCGCGTACGAACCCAGCGTTGTTCACCACGACATCGAGCCCTCCGAAGGTCGAGATCGCCGTGCTCACGAGTCGCTGCGCGCCATCCCAATCCGCCACGTCGTCACCGTTGACGGCCGCCTCACCGCCGCCGGCACGGATCGACTCGACCACCTCGGACGCGGGCGACGCAGAACCGCCGGTGCCATCGAGCTCCGCTCCGATGTCGTTGACCACGACCCGAGCCCCCTGGCGGGCGAATTCCAACGCATGGGCGCGACCGATGCCTCGGCCCGCCCCCGTCACGATCACGACGCGGCCTTCACAGATCATTGGCGAGCGATGGTATCGACGGCGGCGCATCCGCTGCGGGTGGGTGGCGGGCTTGAGTGGTAGGTCTGCGAGACTCACCGCCATGCGCTTCGGGGTCACGCTGTTCGCAACCGACCGCTCGATCGGCATCGTCGAGCTCGCCCGTGCCGTCGAGGAACGGGGCCTCGATTCTCTGTGGGTGCCAGAACACACCCACATTCCCACCAGCCGTCGCACCCCGTACCCGAACGGCGGCGACCTGCCCGACGAGTACCGCCGCTGCCTTGATCCCTTCGTGGGGCTCACCGCGGCGGCCATCGCCGCGCCGACCATCCGCGTGGGCACCGGCATCCTGCTCGTCGCGCAGCGCGACCCCATCGTCACGGCGAAAGAGGTGGCCACGATCGACGTCGTCACGGGCGGACGCTTCTCCCTCGGCATCGGCTTCGGCTGGAACGAGGACGAGATGTCCGACCATGGTGTCGAGTACCGCACCCGCCGCGAACGAGGACGCGAGCACGTGCTGACGATGCGCGCGTTGTGGACTGACGAGGAAGCGTCGTTCGACGGACAGTACGTGCACCTTCCGCCGAGTTGGTCATGGCCGAAACCGGTGCAGCCGGGTGGCCCCCCTGTGCTGATCGGCGGCGCCGCCGGGCCGAAGCTGTTCAACCACATCGCCGAGTACGCCGACGGTTGGATTCCGATCGGCGGGCGGGGCATCACCGATGCGCTGCCCAAACTGCGTTCGGCGTTCGAGGAGGCGGGCCGCGACCCGAGCACCGTGCAGGTCACGCCGTTCGGCTCGATTCCGGATCACGGCAAGCTGGACTACTTCGAGTCGCTCG
>JBEEGD010000559.1:0-12988 GCA_041166685.1 Acidimicrobiaceae bacterium
CGGACCGGAGCGGCCACGACCGCGTGACGCCTGAGGAACGCGTCAGCGTCGTCGACGACGCCCACGATCTCGACGGAGGACGACGCGAGAGCCCGGACGGCGCTCGGGGCGTGGATGCCGGCCAGCCGCAGGTGCGCGGTCGGAACGTGACGGCGAACGCGAGGAAGCACATCGCGTGCGAGCCACCGCGCGGCGTCGACGTTGGGTGGGTGGGTGTAGTTGCCGAGAAAAGCGATGGCGTTCGAGTCCACTGGTACGTCTGAAGTCATTAGGGGGAGCTCGATACCAAATGGTGCGACGTGAACGCGCGGCCGGAGCTCGGGTGCGAGCTCGGAGACCGTCTGTGCGTCGCGTTCGGTGAACACCTGCACCGCGTCGAACCGGCTCCAGGCCGCTCGCTGATAGCGCGGCCAGCGGCGGTAGTCCGCTTCGCCGAACGCCCATGCGGGCCATTGCCGCGGTGGGCCCGGTTGCCACTGCATTGATCGCGGCCTGCGCGCCTCATGCTCGGTCAGGATGGTCGCGGCGGTCGTGTTGAGTTGATACATCGCCATCGAGTTGTCCTGGACGGCGACGACATCGAAATGGTGGTCGGCGAGCAGTTGGTCGAGCAGCGGCTGCAGCGTGGGTTCATGGAACCAGACGGTTCGCCATGGGAGCTGGCCGCGGAGCCACGCTCGCGACATGCGCGCCCGGCGAGCCCAGCGGCGCGGATCCATGTGTCGATGAACCGAGTGGATCTGCGTTCCCGCGGTTCCTAGGCGATCGACGGCCGCGAGCTCCACGGGGTCAGGTCCGGCCGGCGTCACCAGCGTCACGTCGTTGCGTTCGGCCAAGCCCGTCAGCTCGGCGTGCAGCATCGCCGGGATCGCACCAGGCGCACCGCGGTCGGGCGGTATCGGGGTGAGCAACAGGATCTTCACGCCGTCAGCGTCTTCTGACGGTGGAACCGCGCGAGCACACGATTCAGACGCGGCCTTCGCTCAGGAAAGAGGAAGCTCTGCGCGAGTCGCCTCGACAGCGGACGAGGCGCAACCGCGACTGCGAAGAACCATGCGGCAAACATCGTTCGCATCGAGATGGAGACGTTGAACCGACGAACCGTCGCCCGCCAGCCCTTGATGACGAGCACCGGCACGCGATCGGACGCGATCGGATGTAAGTCAGGAGCGAATCGCCGCGATACCAGGCGGTTGGCGATGTCGGCGACCGACAGGATCTCGCGCGGATGATCAAGGCCCAATTCACCGGCTACGCGGAGGAGCTCTCGCCGTGTCGAGTCCGCGCACACCACGGCGCGGCGAACGTGGGCGAGATCGAGCAACGTCGTGCTCAACTCATAGCTGTTCGCGCCATGAACCCGGTAACCGCCGCCGATCCACTCGAACGACACCACAGGACCGAGCAGGGGCGTCACGTGCTGAAGATATGAGTCGGCGAGGATGCGAAAGTCGTCTTCCGGCATGGGGAAGAGTCGCTCGAGGACCCAACGCGGAAAGGCGTTGCCACTCGTGGGGAGCCATGTGAGGTCGAACGGAAGCGTGAGCTCCTCTCGGCGCACGTCACCTGACGGCAGGGGCATGTGGGCTGGAGGTTTGACCGTGCCTGTCCAGTGACCCGATTCGTCGATGACTTCGAGGCGGTACTGCAGCTTCGCCACGGCCGGGGACCCGGCCACGGTCTCGGCCACGCGTTCTGTCGTGTCGGGCAGCAGCACGTCGTCCGCGTCAAGGAAGATGACGACGTCCGCGGTGCTGTGGGCGAAGCCGGCGTTGAGCGCCGACGCCTGGCCGCCGTTCTCCTTGAGGACGGCAGTGACCCGATCGCCATACGACGCGATCACGTCGCGCGAATCGTCGGTGGATCCGTCATCGACGACGATCACGTGCTCGCACGGAGATGTCTGGGCCAACACGCTGTCGATCGCGGCGCCGAGGAAGCGCCCGTAGTTGTAGTTGTCGATGATCACGTCGACGGTCGGATGCGTCACCGTCGCCGTCACAAGGGTGATGTTACGGGCGCGGGATAGTGGCGCCGGATGACCCGTGGATCAGTTCGGCGGTCGGATGGCTGCCGTGACCGACCCGAAGGTGTTCGTCGCGAATCTCGGGCTCTGAATGGCCGCGGCGAACGCCTGCTTCGAGGCGGTAGACGACACGAGCGGCCAGTCCATGTTGTCGGTGTTGGTGTCCATCCAGACCACTCCACGGATCTTCGGGTAGTTGGTCGGGAGCTGCACCGAGAGCATGTCGGTGATCCATTCGGCCTTCGAGCCGCCGCCCTCGCTCGACGAGACCTCGCCGATGATCATCGGCTTGGTCGGGGCGACCGTGTCGACAATCTCGTGATAGGTCGAGCTGTAGATGTCGTCGAACGAGTCCCACGATCCGCGCGTGCTGCCCCAGTTGTAGCCATCGAGGCAGGTCCAATCGACGTAAGCGTCGCCGGGGTAGAGACTGGCCAGCGGGGTGAACTGATGTTGGATGTCGATGTTCGGGCACCACACCCAACTCGCGTTCGTCGCGCCGACCGACGTGAAGATGTCGTGCACGCGGTGCCAAGCGGCGACGTAGTCACCCTGGTGGTTCCCGTTCACGCCCTCAGCCCATGGAAACCAGTTGCCGTTCATCTCCCAGTTGAATCTGAGAAAGAAGGGTTGGCCCCATTGCTTCGCAGCGGTGGCCCACGCCGTGATGAAGCTGTCGAACGTGCCGCTACTGATGTCGCTCAGCTGGTAGTTGGGCTCGTTCAAGCTCGTTGGCAAGGATTGCGAGGACCAGCTGAAGAACGGGATCGACCCGTGCTGGCGGATGTTCTCAAAGGCGGTGGTGTCGAACGTGTAGTTGAAGCACGTGGAATAGCAGTTGGCGAACGGAGCGGCGAACGCCACGATCGACGGGGCCTTGCCGCTCATGGCTTCGAACTTGGACACCGCGCTCATGTCCCAGGGCGGGTGCGCACCGGTGTACTGATCGCCGATCTCCGCGCCCCAGTAGATCGCCGGCGCTGCCAGCAACGGCGGGACACGAAGCTTCGTCAGGAGGTCTTGCCGTTCGGTTTCGGCCGCCGAGGAGGTCGACGGCATCGAGGGGATCGTCGGGATGCTCTGCAGGTCGATGGTGGAGTCGTTCGAGAACGCAGCCGGCGCGAGGATCGGTACCGCGGTCGGGCCTGTCTCTGGGTAACAGCCGGCAACCAGCATGGTCACCAGCGCAATTACGAGCACTCGACCAATTAGGCGCGCAGCCCGAGCGGAAAGTCGTTTCGGGTCACCCGGAGCCGGCGTCGTGGGTGGAACGTCATGATCGAGTGCGGGCATCGCCATTTCCAGGTCGAGGGACCTTGAAGGTGTCGACACCACATCAGGGGACCTTGAGCAAAAAGGGCCTGTGGGGCCGGCGTAGAACGCCGCCTTTTGTTCACGGGGGTGCGGTGGTGGGCGCCGGGCCCCCGATGTGCACCGTGCGATACGGATCGGGCGAGGAGTTGTCCTTCAGATAGAGCCGGGCCTCGATGAACGATCCCGGCGCGACGACTTCTTCGGTGAAACGTTGGCCTGGGGCCAGCAGCACGTCGTCCCAAGTCCGCACGACCGCGCCGTCGGCGACGAGCTCGAGGCGGTAGTGAGTACGGCGGAGTTCGAAGGAGGCCACACCCAACTGGAGCCCGGCCGGCTGTGGCAAGAGCCACAGTTGGGAGTAGCCCTGCACGCCGGCGGGCGGTGACAGGGGCGTACGCGCCAGCACCGCGGTACCTCCGAGCACGATCACGGCGATCAGGAGGATCACCAGGTCCCGCCGCCGAGGGGAAGGGAGGCGGCCGACGCGGAGGGCAGGGCCCGGAGCCCCCGCAACGGGGGTGTCGCCGGCGCTGACCCGTGTCGACAATCGCCAACCCGCAACTCCGAGCGTGGCCAGGCTGAGCGCCAGAGCGATGTTCGTGACCCGGATACCCGTCCCATACAGCACGAGCACCAGAGTGATGACGATGACGGCCACCAGTACGAGAGTGGCGAGGATCGTCTCGGCAGATCGACCCGCAAGGCTCGGAAGGATCACCCGGCTCCACCAATACGCCGGAAGGACGATGATCAGGATGCCGGCCGGCACGACGAGCGCGGCCGGCAGGTTCGGAAGAGCGACGGCCAGCGTGGAAATGAGGAGGAGGCTGACCGCGACTTGGTCAGGGCGGGGGTTGTTCATTGCCGAGCCGGTGTATGTCGTACAGGACGATCGTGCCGCTGTCGAAAACGCGGTCCGCCCAGGAAACGTGCTCAAACTTGTCTCGAACCTCAGGCGGGCGCTCAGCTGCTCCGCGGGATCCAACCGGCGCGAAGAAGTAGCCGGCGAGCACATCGGAGCTGTTGGTGCGGTTGTCGACCATGAGGTAACGCAGTCGCAGCTGTCTCAAGAGGTCGGGTTGCCAGCTCTCGATCGTCGGTGTGTGGAGGACCTCGTCGATGGCAGGGAAGACGCCCGCGATGGCCTCCTGCGGTCCGTAGACCATGAGCAGACGCGCGTCGGACTGCTCTGCTCCGATTCGGTTGAAGGTGCCGATCGCCTGTGTGGACCAACGAGCCGCAGCCGCGCCAGGCGGGTCGATCGCGGTGCCCTCGGCTTTTACGCGGTAGGGCGACGCGAGGCGCAGGTTGGTGGGCCAACCGGCAATGACGCCACCCGAGATCATGATCGTCGCGCTGAAACCAACGAGGGCGAGGCGGACCCAGGCGAAGCGGCGGGGCCGGGCGCGTGGTCGCGCCTGCGCCGCCAGCAGCGCGACACCGACGAAGAGGAATGACGAAGCCCGGATGGCCGACTCCCATGCCGCGGGTACCACTCGCAACGGAAGCGTCGCAAGGTAGAGCAGGGCGCTCGCAGTCAACACGACGAGCATCGCGTCCCTGAAAAGGCGTTTCCACAGCGCGCGCAACCCCAGCAGCAGCCACATGACCAAGACGAGGACGGAGACGATGACGACCGCTCGCTCCCAACGGGGCGAGACAGCCCCAGCATCGGACGTGAAGAGTGCCCGCGTCGGCGCATCCCTCGTCGCGGCTTTGAGGGTGAGGTCGACTGCATTCGAGAGCACGGGCGACAGATAGCCGGTAGTTGTGTTCGCCACGACGACGAGCCATAGCGCCACACACGTCGTCGTGTAGGTGGCGAGGGGTAACGGGCTGCGCCCGCGAAGCGACACGGCTTTTCGCCACGACGTTCGAACCAGTGTCGTGTCGATGATCTCGTCGGCAAAACGCGTCGGGCGGTCGAGCCAGGAGAGATACGCAAACGCGTCCTCGCGGCTCCTGGTTCCTGTGGCTCCTCGCCAGGCCGCGATCAACGCCGTGCGATCGGTCCCGCCCAGGCCATCACCGAAGGTGCGGTCACCGACGAGCTGGGACTGCGGTGCCGTCACCGGCGGCGGCACGACCTCGGCATCCGGTGGCAGAGGCTTTTCCGACTGGAGTGGATGGCGTGTGCGGTACGACGAAAGGAACACAGAGACGCCACTGGTACCGACCAGCGCCAGAGTGAGGATGTAGGCGGAGACGTGATGAGTCACCACGACGGCAGGCACCGTCAGCAGGGCGAGCGCACCCCACCCGAACGACGTTCTCGCGTCCTCTGACGAGCGCATTGCAACAAGCATGAACAACACCGATGCGCTCAATGGCAACGCGAGCGACTCGTAGGAGAACTGTGCGCTGAAGAACAAGAAGTTGGGTCCCGCCGCGTAGAAGAGCGCGCCGATCGCGCCGGCTCGAGTCGAAGATGACAACGACTCGATGAGGAAATAGATCGCCAGCATCATGATTACGCGGGATGCGGCGATGACGATTAGTCCCGCGCCGAAGGTCGTCATGCCGGTCGTCGAGGCCACGCCCGCCGTCAAGGCCTCCAACCCCGGATAGAGAGGCGTGATCGGAAGGATCGAGTTGCCGTTGAACAATGAACCCGTCCGAAGGATCTCGTTGGCGTTGTGTTGATGGACGAACTCGTCGGCAAACGTGAATGCAAAGGGGTCGTGCACCACCTTGATGGCGTACAGCGCCAACCCGACGAGGACCACAAGGAGGATGCGCTCTCCCCGTGTTGCCGACGACGTGGTGACGCGCCACGCGGTCGGGGCGACGATGAGGGCAATTCCGATCCAAAGGAGGGCCTGCCCCTCGGTTCGGCCCGAGCGACTCATCGCGTCGGCCAGTGTCACCAGCGCGAGGCCGCACGCACTCGAAAGGATCAAAAGCGGGATCGCCCCCCACCCCGACGCAATTACCCCGCTGCTGTCGTGCTCGTACAACACGGGGAGGAGGGCTCCCGCGTCTGGCGTCGACGTGGCGACCAAGAGCTAGCCCGCCGTACCTTGTGGCATGGTCGCCGGACGGGCCGATTCGATGGTGTCGCGGTAGATGCGCTCGAGCTCACCGATGACGGGCTCTTCGCGGAAATGTTCTGCTCGTCGGCGAGCTGCCGACGCCATCCGCGTCCGCAACTCCGAGTCATCGAGCAGCCGGCGCAGGGCCACCGCCAGCGCGTCGGAGTCGCCTGGCGGTGTCAGAAACCCGGTCTCACCGTCGACGAGGACTTCCTCGAGACCGCCGCTGCGCGCCGCGACCACGGGTGTCCCCGTCGCCATGGCTTCGAGCGCGACCAGACCGAAAGGCTCGGCCCAGAGGGACGGGACGATCGCAATGCTCGCTCGACGCGCGGCCCGCAGTACAGCGCGATGGGGGCGGGCCCCGAGAACGTGGACGTTGGGAGGCGCCATGCGAAGCGATGCCGCGAGAGGGCGCCCCATCACCACAAGAGCTGGATGATGGCCGAGCGCGCGGTGAGCGCTGAGCAGCACGTCAATGCCCTTGTCGTGGGTCGCGTCTCCGAAGAACAGCAGAAAGTCGGTGTCGGGAAGGTCGGCGTCTTGGTCGTGGGCGTCGAGGGCATCCGCGTACGCGAAGTCCTCGTCCGACATGAAGTTGGGAAGCACGTCGAACGGCGTCTCGCCCATGCCGAATCCGCAGCGACTGGCGACGGAGGCGCTCACCGGCAAGAAGCGGTCGACCGCGGCGCGGACGGCTCGTGACCTCGCGCGCAATGCCAGCGCGGTCGCGGGTCCTTTCGCCATGCCGTACTGGTTGCTGGCGCACCGCAGGCACTTACCGAGCGACGGTCCGCTGCAGGGCTCGTCGCCTCGCATGAGTCGCTTGTTCGCGCAAATCAGGCTGTAGTCGTGCAGCGACATCACTAGCGGAACGTGACGGCGCCGCTGTGGTGCGACGAGTGAGTGAACGAACCAATCGTGCGCATGGATGACGTCTGGCCGCTCCTGCTCGATGACGCGCCGGAGACCGCGCACGGCTTGTGGGTCGGGCGCGGGCGGGAGGTGCGGACGTTGCGGATCCGTGAACAGCCTGCTCGCGCGTTGGAAGGCGCCGCGAACGCGGTGAACTCGAACGCCCTGGTCGACCTCGAACTCCGGCAGGCCTTCATTCCACAGGGTGGCCAGGGCGACGTGATGGCCGCGGCGGACGAGCGCAGCGCCCATGTTCTGCACCGCACGCTCGATGCCACCCACGACGGGGGCGTAGAACTGGCTGACCATCAGGACGCGCACGCCACCTCCTCGTACAGCGCGAGGAGGTCGGCCGTGCACTCATCCCACGTTGTGGTGGAGAGGGTCGGAGCGGTTCTGTCAGCATCGAGCTCGCCGACGATCGCGTTCGCGACCTGAGCGGTCGTGCTGTCGAGAGGGATCGAGCGCGCGTACCCATCCTCGGCAAGCTCGCGCAACCCGGACGTGTCCGCGACGAGCAGCGATCTCCCCGCTGCGAGGGCTTCCAAGGCGGCCAGCGGTTGCGTTTCGAAGTCGCTCATGCTCACGACGAGCGACGTCGCGAGCAAAAGTGATCGCATGCCGTCCGCATCATCGCTCGGAACGCTACGGAACTGGACCCGATCGGTCACACCCAGGTCTCGTGCCTGCTGGCGAAGGGATTCCTCGTCTGGCCCGGTCCCGACGATCCACAACGACACGTCCGGTCGTTGCTGCAGTACATACGGCAAGGCGGCCAGCACGCGATGGTGGCCCTTGTAACGCTCGAGTCGTCCGACCGATGCGATGACGGCGCCATCCGACGACGGTGGCGAAGAGACGGCATTCGCTCGAACGTCGGTGCCGTTCGGAATGAAGGCGAACCGGTCGGCGGGAACTCCGAAGTCCTGCGTGTACAGCGGGACCTCGAAACGCGCAATCGCAACCAGCCGTGCCGCACCCCGCACCAACGGTCCGAGGAGTCGACGTTGAAGCGGACGCAGCGAGTGTCGAGCCTTCGAGGAATGTCCCCCGCCGTGGAACGTCATCACGAACGGGATGCCGAGCCGTCGGGCCCGCAGCATTGCAAGGGGCGCAACGAGCGTGTGGTACGACTGGACGTGCACGACATCCCAGGTGCCGTCGTTCATCGCGCGCCACAGCCCCGGCGCGAAGTAGTAGTCCCGGTTCGACGGCCACGCCCGAACGCGCCGGATCCGTACGCCCTCGCGCTCCTCCGAGCGCGGCATGGTGCCGGTGCGGTCCGTACACAGCACGGTGACGTCGCAGTGCATCGCCCGCAGGCGGCGGGACACCTCGTAGACGTGGCGTTCGACACCCCCCGTCTCGGGCGGATAGCGCGGCGTCACCATCAGCACCCGCAGCGGCGCCTTCGAGTCGCGGCGCTGGGCCGTGGGTGACGCGTGCCGTCGCTGTCTGCGACCAAAGCGCGCGACCGTCTCGAAGCCGTAGCCCGCCGTGGTGGCGAGCAGACCGACGACGATCATCGTGGCGCGCGCGGCTCCGGCAAGGTCGCCTCGCGCGCTGTCGCGAAGCCCCCGCCGAACCCCCGCGGGCAAGGTTTGGGACGTGTACGTCCGTTCGCTCGAGAGCGCGTCGCCTTGGCCGGCCAACCGTGCGAGCACCGACTTCGATCGACCTTCGAACCAGCAGCGCGCCAGGAAGTAGTGCAGGGTCGCTCGGGCGTCGGGCACATCGTGATCGACGACGGCCGACGGGTCGTAGAGCACGACCGCGTCCGGCCAGCGTTCTCGCGCTCGTATGCACATCTCGGTCTCTTCGCATCCGACCGGCCGAGTACCGACTCGCCCCAACTCCGACCGAAATCCGCCCGTCTCGGTCAGCACCGAACGCCGGAACGACATCCCGGCGCCGATCAGATTGCGCACCGGCGCCAACTCCTTGGGCATACCTGAATGCGAACAGCCGACGACCCAGTCGAACTCTGCGGGAAACCATCGGGGCCGCCGCGACAGCCAGTGCGGCCGGACTGCTCCGCCGACGGCGATGACGTCGGGGTTGTCATATCTCGCCGTCAGGCGCTCGAGCCAATCTCTCGGTGCAACGGCGTCGTCATCGAGAAAGGCCACGATGTCGCCGCCACAGGCAGCGACGCCGGAGTTACGGGCGTCGGACAGACCTTGCACGCCGGCGTTCTCGATGACCGCGACGTCGGGCCATCGCTCCCGAGCGCGTGTCAGAAGGTCCGGGTTGTGATCGATCACGAGCACTACCCGGTCCGCCGGCGCGGTTTGACTGGCCACGGATTCCAGCGCAGCGGCGATGGCTTGCCAGCGCTCAGCGGTGAACGCGCAGATCACTACGGAGATTGTCGGCATATGGCGGTCCGAACAGTCTGGTCGGTCACCGCCCAAGTAGATCGGATTCCGTCAGCTGGAGGCGTGCAGCCCCTTTGCCTCGGCTGTGGCTCGGAGGTCGATGACGACGGGATCCTTGTCGAGGTGGACCACCTCGTTGGTCAGGCCGGTCGAGTCGGTCAAGTCGATCGGTGCCGGTTCCGCCTCGAAGCGCTTGACCAACAGCGTCCGAAGCACGCGGCAGCCGTCGCGGATGGAGCGCAGGTTCGACGTGCCGCTACGCCGGGGCGACTCGAAGCTCGGGACCTCGCACACGTTGAGCCCGGCCCGGGCCGCTCGCACCGTGATCTCGGTTTCGATTTCGAAGCCGTCGGAGGCCAGTCCAAGTGCGGGGATGCACTCGCGCCGCATGGCGATGAACCCGTAGCAGAGGTCGGTGAAGCTGGCGCTGTAGAGGCCGTTCACGAGCCGAAGCAGCATCTTGTTGCCGAGCTTTCGGAACGCCGTGATGTCAGAAGAGCCTCCGCCGGCCATGAACCGGGAACCCTTGACGACGTCGAACCCGGCGTGGACGAGTGCCACGAATCGGCCGATCTCATCGGGGTCCATGCTCCCGTCGGCGTCAATGATGATGACCACGTCGCCGGTGGCCGCGGCGAATCCCGCTCGGAGCGCGGCCCCTTTGCCGTGGCGCTTCTCGTCCACCACCACGACCTCGGGGTAGTGCATCCGGGCGACGTCGACGGTGTCGTCCGTCGAGCGACCGTCGACCAGGACGACCTCGTCGACGAACCTCGGCACCTTGGCGAGGACCCACGGAAGGTTCTGGGCTTCGTTCAGCGTCGGGATCACGAGGCTGATCGAATAGATCGAGCTGTCCAGCCAGTCGCTCTGGTCGGCGTTCTCGGCCGGGGCGAAGTCCGCCATTGTCATGGATTGACCCTCTCGATCAGATGGCGCCCGTCGCTCGGGTTTACCGCTTCAATGGGTGTCGAAAACGTCCGTATTGTGACGTTGAGGAAAACTTGGGCTGTGCCTGGGTTGCGGTGGGAGTCGCCCCCGTGCCTGAACATGTTGAATGCCTCCGCGCCACTGGGTTCCTGGGTCTCTTCTGACTACCTAGCGTGGTTGAATTTCGCCGCCGCTAGGAGAAAACCCTACTACGAGTGGTGCTTTCCCGAGTATGGGCCGAAAGAACTAGTTCAAGCTCGGGGCAACAGATGCCGACAATGGCCCGCGTTCGATGTCCGCGAACCGCATCGATCAGCCCAAAACGGCTGCGCTGGTGGCGTGCTCAGTGCCCGGCCGGAGGCACGATCGACTTGATCTCGAGGTAGTGCTCGAGGCCTTCGCGACCGAACTCGCGGCCGAGGCCCGAGCCCTTGTAGCCCCCGAACGGCGCGATGAAGTCCATCGTGTACTGGTTGATGCCGTACGTGCCCGTGCGAACACGGCGGGCGATGTCCAGACCGCGGTCGACGTCGGCGGTCCATACGGAACCGGCCAGGCCGTAGTCCGAGTCGTTGGCGATGCGGACCGCGTCGTCCACGTCGTCGAATGGGATGACCGCAAGCACCGGACCGAAGATCTCTTCCTGGGCGATGCGCATGTCGTTGGTGACGCCGGAGAAGACCGTGGGCTGGACGTACCAACCCTTTTCGAGACCCTGGGGCCGGCCGTTACCACCCACGGTGACCTTGGCGCCTTCCTCTTGCCCGAGGGCGATGTACTTCTCGACTCGCTCCTGCTGGCGCTCGGCGACGAGCGGCCCGATCTCGGTGGCGGGGTCGTTCGGATCGCCCACGGCGAGCCCACCAACCATCGCGCTCAGTGCGTCGACGACCTCGCTGTAGCGCTCTTTGCTGGCGAGGATGCGGGTCTGCGCCACGCACGCCTGGCCGTTGTTCATGAGCGACGCGAACTTCAGGCCTTCCATCGTCGCCCCGAGGTCGGCGTCGTCGAGGATGATGGCCGCGGACTTGCCGCCGAGCTCGAGTGTGCAGCGCTTGAGCTGCTCACCACAGATGCTCGCGATCTTGCGACCGGCGGCGGTGGATCCCGTGAAGGCGATCTTGTCGACGCCCTTGTGGCGTACGAGATGCTCACCGACCTCGCGTCCGGCGGGCACGATGCTGACGACGCCCTTCGGGACGCCGGCTTCCTCGAGGAGCTCGGCCATGAAGAAGGCGTCGAGTGGGGTCTCCGGCGAGGGCTTGACGACGATCGAGCATCCCGCGAGAAGGGCAGGTGCGAGCTTCGACATCGTGACGAACTGCGGCACGTTCCAAGGGACGATCGCGCCGACGACACCGACACCCTCATGGCGCACGATCACATCGCCGCCGAGTACTCCGGCGCGACGCTCCTCCCACGGGTACTCGTTGGCGATCTGGATGAAGGTGTTCAACATCATCCACGGCGCCGGCGACTGCGCCAGCTGCGAGAACGTGATGGGGGAGCCCATCTCCTCAGTGATGATGGCCGCCATGTCCATCATCTGCGCGGCGTAGACGTTGCAGAAGTTCTGCACGATCGCAGCCCGCTCGGCAGGGTCCATCCGCGGCCACTCGCCGTTGTCGAAGGAATCCCGAGCGGCGGCGACGGCCCGATCGATGTCGGCTTCCGTGCCCTCAGGAACTCGACCGACCAGCTCCTCGCTGTGAGGCGAGATCACATCGATCGTGTTCGACCCCGCAGGCTTGACCCACTCACCACCGATGAACAACTTCTCGTGCGTGCGCATGGCGGGTGACGTTAGCGGCACGACTGGAACGCGTTCTAGTTGCGCGATTGGGTTCTTGCGCTTCGCAACCCCTCATGCGGTGGTCAGGCAGCGCAAGAACGCGACGCGAGTACCGTGGCCCGTCCTGGCGGCGTGGCCGAGTGGTTTAGGCAAGGGCCTGCAAAGCCCTGTACACCGGTTCGATTCCGGTCGCCGCCTCCAAGTGTTTCGATCTGTATAGTCGCAGGTCAGGGACACTTTTCGAAGTGACCGTTGGGCACCAGCAGTAACCGCCCGAGACCCCTGAAAACCCCTGGTTTCGCTCCCTCGTGCTCCCTGCACGCTCCCTGGGAGCTCAGAACAGGAGGTCATCAGATGGGTTTCATCGAGAAGCGCGACGGTCGATATCGAGCGCGTTACCGCGATCCGCTCGGCGTCCAGCGCTGTGAGACGTTCACGCGCAAAGCCGACGCTGAACGATTCCTCCGCGAGCAGCGCGTCGACATGGAGCGCGGTCGCTGGATCGATCCGCGCGGCGCTGAGCTCGCGCTCAAGGACTGGTCGGAGGAGTTCATGAAGCTCGCACGTCGGCTGTCGCCGTCGACGCAGGAGACCTATCGGC
>JBEEGD010000560.1:0-20650 GCA_041166685.1 Acidimicrobiaceae bacterium
GTTTTGAAGGGAAAAACTTCAGTGTCGTACCCCCTTCGTAGACTTCTCGGGATGCCCAAGTTCGAGGTTGTGTCGGAATTCGCGCCTGCGGGCGACCAACCCACGGCGATCGCCCAGCTGGCCGAAGGGATCACCCGGGGTGACCGCTACCAGACCCTCTTGGGCATCACCGGCTCGGGCAAGAGCGCCACGGTGGCGTGGACGATCGAGCAGGTGCAGAAGCCGACCTTGGTGCTGGCCCCCAACAAGTCGCTGGCGGCGCAGCTCGCCAATGAGTTCCGCGAGTTCTTCCCCAAGAACCGGGTCGAGTACTTCGTCAGCTACTACGACTACTACCAGCCTGAGGCGTACATCCCGTCTAGCGACACGTAAATCGAGAAATACATCTCTATCAACGACGAGATCGACCGGCTGCGCCATGCGGCCACATCGGCGCTGCTGACGCGCAACGACGTGATCGTCGTCGCGTCCGTGTCGTGCATCTATGGGCTCGGTTCGCCGGAGGAGTACAAGGATCACTATCTGGTGCTCAAACCAGGGGAGGAGCGCGACCAGCGTTCGATCCTGCGCCAGCTCGTCGACATGAACTACGACCGCAACGACATGAACCTCGTTCGCGGCACCTTTCGTGTACGGGGCGACACGATCGAGATCCACCCGGCGTACGACGAGACGGCGGTGCGTATCCAACTGTTCGGCGACGAGATCGAGCAGATCACCGTGGTCGATCCGCTCACCGGCGAGCGCGTCCAGACGCTCGAAGAGCTGATCGTGTTCCCGGCCTCGCACTACGTCGCCAGCGAGGAGCGGATGCAGAAGGCCATTGTCCGCATCGAGTCCGAGCTGCAAGAGCGCTTGGCGTACTTCGAGCGCGAGGGCAAGCTGCTCGAGGCGCAGCGGCTGCGAATGCGTACGCAGTACGACCTCGAGATGATGCAGGAAGTCGGCTACTGCAACGGAGTCGAGAACTACTCCGGCCCGATCGACGGTCGCAGCTCCGGCGAACCGCCGAACACGCTGCTCGACTACTTCCCGAAGGACTTCCTCGTGGTGGTCGACGAAAGCCACGTCGCGGTGCCCCAACTCCACGGGCAATACGAAGGCGACCGCAGCCGCAAGGAGATGCTCATCGACCACGGCTTCCGGCTTCCTTCCGCGGCCGACAACCGGCCGTTGCGCTTCGACGAGTTCGTCGAGCGGGTGCCGCAGGTGGTGTTTCTCTCGGCGACACCGAGCCCCTACGAGATCCAAGTCTCGACCCAGGTGGTCGAGCAGATCGTCCGGCCCACCGGCTTGGTCGACCCCGAAGTCATCGTGAAGCCGACGAAGGGGCAGATCGACGATCTGCTGGAGCAGATCAACGCGCGCGTCGTACGGGGCGACCGCGTGCTCGTCACCACCTTGACGAAGAAGATGGCGGAAGACCTCACCGACTACCTGCTCGAGCTCGGCGTGCGAGTGCGTTACCTCCACTCCAACGTCGACACCATCCAGCGAATCGAGATCATCCGTGATCTGCGTCTCGGTGAGTTCGACGTGCTCGTTGGCATCAACCTCCTTCGTGAGGGTCTCGACCTGCCAGAGGTCTCCCTCGTCGCGATCCTCGACGCCGACAAAGAGGGCTTCTTGCGCAGCGAGACGTCGCTGATTCAGATGATCGGCCGTGCCGCCCGCAACGTCGAAGGTCAAGTCGTGATGTACGCGGACAACGTCACCGCTTCAATGCAACGAGCGATCTCCGAGACGAATCGGCGCCGCGGCCTGCAAGAGGCGTACAACATCGAGCACGGCATCGATCCGCAGACCATCCGTAAAGCCGTGACCGACATCCTCGCCCACCTCCGACCTGACGGCGACGGCACCGCACCATCGCCGGGACGCGACCGGCGAGGGCGGCTGCAGCGGGCCCGCGACGAGCGCCGGCGCAACGAGCTCGGTGATCTTGCGCCGTCAGAGCTCGGCCGGCTGATCCAGACCCTGGAGGAAGAGATGCACGAGGCCGCCGCCGACCTGCGCTTCGAGTACGCCGCCCGCCTGCGCGACGAGATCAACGAGCTGCGACGGGAGCTGCGCGACGCGGGGTAGTTCCCCGAAGGTGGCGACGGCCGTCAGTACCGTGAGGCCGTGCGCCGGCGGCCTGCCCTTGTGCTCGTGCCGTTGGCGATCGTGTTCGCGGTTCTGGGCCTCGTCGAGGCGTGGCGAGACTCACCAACGGTCGACGAGAGCATCGACATCGCATCGGGCGTCACCGGGCTCGTGCGCCACGACCTTGGCCTCACCCCCGAACATGGGGTCCTGACCAAGATCCTGCCGGCCTTGCCGGCTCTCGCGGGACAGCCGGTCGTGCCCGACGGGCCCGGCTACCAGTCCGGCGACTGGTTCGATCACACCGACGACTTCATCCGAGCGAACTCGGCCGCCGGCCGGCTCCATCGCGTCGTGTTCCTGGCGCGGCTCGTCCCACTGGTGGAAGCGCTCGTGATCGCGGGCCTGCTGTACGCCCTGGCTGCACGGCTCTTCGGCACGGGGCCGGGTGTCCTCGCGAGCGCGCTGTGGCTCAGCACGCCGGTGTTCGTCGGGTTCGGACACCTCGCGGGTGTCGACGTTCCCTTCACGCTCGTGACGCTGGCGGTGAGCCTCACGCTGCTGCGGTTCCTCGACGCGCCGTCGAATCGGCGCGCCCTCACCGTCGGATTGGCGGTCGGCGCGGCGTTGCTCACCCGCCATCTCGCGCTCGTGCTCGTCGGTGTGGCCTGTGCCGTGATCGTCGCGTTCGGTTGGAAGCAGGCGCGCGACGCCGCGTTGCGGCATGCGGGCATCGTGGTGCTCACGTCGTGGCTCACGGTGTGGGTCGTCATCCGGGTGCTCGCATCATCTCCGAGCGGCGCGAGCGGCGCCCGCCTGGACAGCATCGTGTCCGCAGGTCGCGGCGACTCGTTCATCACGCGGTTGGTGCTGGCGATCCCTTGGCCCAAGGAGTGGGCGGCGGGCATCGCGTATTTGGTGCTCAGCTCGACGTCGAAGTCCGCGTACCTGTTCGGTCAGGCATGGGACGGCGGCCGGTGGTGGTACTTCCTCGCGGCCGTTCCCATCAAGGTCCCTCTCGTCGCGCTGGCCGCGCTCATCGCCGGACCATTCGGTTGGCGACGCGTGCCCTCGCTCGAGGTGCGCAAGGCGGTCGCGGTGGTCGTCGTCCCCGCGCTCGCCCTCTACGTGGCGGTCGCCGCGCAGCCGCTCAACCTCGGACTGCGCTACGCGTTCCCGTCTCTCGCGCTGTGGTTCGTGGCCGCCGGTCCCGTCGTCATGCTGGGCACGCCGGTGCTCAAACGCGCCGGCATCGGCGCACTCGCCCTGACCCAGGCCGCTGCGTTGCTCGTTGCGTATCCGCACTCGATCGCCTGGACGCCGCCGCCGTTCCAGCCGGCGTATCGGTGGGCAACGGACAGCAACGTCGACTACGGGCAGGACACCGATCGCGTGAAGGAGTGGGCCGCGGGCAAAGCCCCATACGAAGCACTCCTGCTCCCGCGTGGCGTTGACCCGCCGGAGGGAAGTCGTCCGTTGTTGCAGACTTCGCCGGACCAGGTGCGGGGCTGGGTGGCAGTGTCGGCGACTCGGTTGACGGCGCTGGATAGAGATGCGTTGTCCTGGGTGCGCGCGTACTGCCCCGTGTCGACGATCGGCGGCAGCGTCCTCATCTACCGCTTCGAGTCCGCTGTGGATCCGAGCCCAGGTCCGACGATGCCGGTGGGGTTGTGTTCGGGCGATGTGTCGACGCGGGCCCCCTGACAGGAGTCGTCAGCAGCAGGAGGACCGCGAGTTGCAGCGGCATGGTGGTGCGCGTGCCGTTGAAGTTGAGGCCGATGACATCGAACCCGAGCACCGCGGTGAACGCGAGCTCGACCACCACGGCCCACGACCACGGCGACGACAGGCCGTAGCGGCGTAGTCCGTACACGGCAGCGGCGAGCGAGGCCAGCAGTGTCGCGGCGGCAAACACCTCGTGACCGTGTGTCCATTCGGCGGCCGACTCCCAGAGGCCTCGGAACGGGAACACGAACTCTCGCACCTGTCCGCCGGAGGCCGACAGCTCGATTCGGAGGAACACGGCCCATGCCGCCGCGATCGCCGCCGGCACGGCCACGAGTGCGACATCCAGCCGCGTCCGACGCCACAGCGCGAACCCGACGAGCAACAACAGCACCGCTTCCTTGGCGAACACCGCGAGGACCGCCAACACGATCGCGGGGACCCATCGACTACGGACGGCGAAGGCGAGGGCCGCGATCGCCAACGCGCAGGCGAGGCTGTCGGCTCCAGTGATCCGCGCGCTCGACAGCGCGCCTGGAAGGAGTGGGAAGGCGGCCGCCAGCCACACGGGTCCTCCGAGTGACACGGACAACGCGCCGAGCGCGACACCGCCGCCCAGCATGGCGAGGACCTGGACGGCGAAGAGCGCGAAGATCAGCCCCGTTCCGCCGCCTTGCGGGTGCAGCAGCCACGCCAGCCACGAGAGCAGCGGGTGCTGCAGCCGGTAGTACGGACGATCGAGATGTGATGCGACCTCCTGGAGATGCATCGGCGCGCGCGCGATGGCGTAGAACTGCTGGCCGTCGTGGCCGATGCCACCCGGCAGTTCGGTGTCGGGGAAGTCCGCGGCGAAGACCGCGACCGACGGGCCCTCGCGGGCGGGCGTGACGAGGCTGAGGGGATTGCCGCCACCGCGCAATTGCATGTCGATGAGAACCGCACAGCTCGCGAGGACCGTCGCCATGAGGGCCAACTTGACGAGCGTGCGCCAGTCGAGCGGTGTCAGACGCGGACCTCTGGTTCGCGTCTGGCTCGTTCCTGCAGTCCAAGCCAAAGCCCGCTCAGTGCCAAGCCAGCGGGGAATGTGTACGGATACGCGTCGAGCAGGAAGAAGAGTATGAGCGCGCAGAAGACGATGGCCGCGTGCGGCCCAGCTCGAAGTGCCCGCAATGCGAGCGCGACCAGCAGCGCGGCGGTGAGGGCGCCGGCGACCACTCCTGCCTCCGCGGCTTCGAGAAGAACGGCATTGTGCGCCGGTAGCAGTGTCGTGTGCGGTATCGACTCGAGCGCGATCGTGTAGCGGCCGGGCCCGACGCCGAGCAGCGGATGGTCTCGAATGAGTTCGCCGGCTGCCTGCGCGTAGCTGCCGCGCTCGTCGTCGACGTTCTGGCCTCCCCGCGACGTGTCTTGCGCGCGTGTCCACCAGCCGTTGCCCAAGCCGACGGCGCCCACAAGGAATCCGAGCGCGATAGCTCCTGCGAACTGACGGCGGGTCCGGCGCGAGACCGGATCGCCACGAGCGAACAACGCGATCCCGCCGATGATCACGAGGGTCAGGGCGACCGCTCTCCCGTAGGTGGTCGCCAGGCCAAGGGCGATCAGCGCGGCGCCCGCCAACCACGGTCCACGTCGTTCCGATCGCACCGCCCCCAGGAGGGCTGCGGTCAACGCGACGAGCAGGAAGCAGGCGAGGTGGTACGGGTGGCCGAACCCTGCGTGCGCCGCGGTTGACGAGCCGAATTGGTAGTGGAACCCGGTGAACTCGAGGGGACCGAGGCCGATGTCGCCACCCCGGGCCGACTCGAGCACCGCGATCACGGCTTCGAGCCCCCCGGTGGCCGCGAGCGCAGCCAAGATCCGGCGGTGGGAGTCTTCGCTGACTCGACAGATGGCGTCGATCACCGCGAGGCCGGCCGCGATTCGCAGGGCGAAGTCGACGCCGCGCGGTGACGGGTGAGCAAGCAGTGCCACCGCGAGCACGACGGCCAATCCGATCGCGATGCGGGCCGTCCACGTGCGCGGCTGCGGCGCGCCGCGGCCGCGGCGATCCACCAACGCAAGCACGAGCAACACGCCGAGGGCGACGTCGAACGGACTGATCGACACCCGTCGGTTCCAGTCGCCCTCACCCCCCGCGGGCGACCACACCACGACGCCCACCGACGTCGGAATCGTGACGATGAGCGCGACCAGAACGACTTCGCGGAGGCGGTCGAGCTCGGCCCGGCGCTGGTCGAGCACGGCCGGCGCGTTCACTGGGGCGAAGTGTAGAAGCGGTCATTCAACCGCTGGCTGACCCCGTTCGAAGTCGTCCCCCGAACACTTGTTCCCCCACCTCAACGTCGCCCGGCGATAGGCTCGATCCTCAATGCCAGAGCGCCCGTCCTCCGACAAAATGGTGATCCGCGGAGCCCGGGAGCACAACCTTCGCAACGTCAATTTGGAGTTGCCGCGCGACCGGCTCATCGTGCTCACCGGCCTCTCCGGATCCGGAAAGTCGTCCCTCGCGTTCGACACGATCTATGCCGAGGGACAGCGCCGGTACGTCGAATCACTGTCGGCCTACGCCCGACAGTTCCTCGGGCAGATGGACAAGCCCGACGTCGACTTCATCGAAGGGCTTTCGCCGGCGATCTCGATCGACCAGAAGTCCGCATCACGAAACCCTCGGTCGACCGTAGGCACGATCACCGAGGTCTACGACTATCTACGCCTCCTGTACGCCCGTATCGGGGTGCCCCACTGTCCCTTCGACGGCACGCCGGTCACTCGACAGACGCCGCAGCAGATCGTGGACCGGGTGCTGCAGCTGCCGGAGGGCACGCGATTCCAGGTGCTCGCCCCCGTCGTGCGAGGACGCAAGGGCACCTACGACACGTTGCTCACCGATCTCGCCACACAAGGTTTCGCACGAGCCCGGGTCGACGGCGAAGTGATCGAGCTCACCGACAAGACCGATCTCGCCCGCTACGAGCAGCACACGATCGAGGTGATCGTCGATCGGCTCGTACGTCGCGCGGGTATCGAGCGCCGCCTGACCGACTCACTCGAGACGGCCTTGAAGCTCGCAGAAGGGGTCGCCGAGGTCGAGATCGTGTCGAAGGAAGGCGAGCTCCAGGGCGAGACGTTGACCTTCAGCCAGCACCTGGCCTGCTTGAAATGCGGCCGGTCCTACGAAGAGCTCGCCCCGCGGAACTTCTCCTTCAACTCGCCATACGGAGCCTGCGAGAAGTGCGACGGGCTCGGCACCACGTACGAAGTCGACCCAGACCTCATCGTGCCGAATCCCGATCTTTCGATCAGCGAAGGCGCCATCGCACCGTGGGCCGCCGGTCGCAGCCAGTACTACAGCCGCCTCGTCGAGTCGGCCGCCGAAGAGCACAAGATCCCGCTCGACAAGGCGTGGTCCAAACTCACGGCAAAGCAACGCAAGCTGATCCTGTTCGGCAGCGGTGAGCGCGTGCAGGTGAAGTTCCGTAACCGGTACGGACGGGTACGCAGCTACTCCGCCACGTACGAGGGAGCGGTGCCGTGGCTGCAGCGGCGGCACACGGAGTCGGAGAGCGATGCGGTACGCGAGCAGATCGAGGGCTACATGCGCGAGGTGCCCTGTCGGGCCTGCGACGGAGCTCGTCTGAAGCCGTTGTCGCTTGCGGTGACGATCGACGGTCGCAACATCTCCGACCTGTGCAACCTCTCGATCGGCGAAGCGGCCAAGACGCTCAACGAGCTGCAACTCTCCGAGCGAGATCGAATGATTGCAGAGCGGGTCGTCAAGGAAGTCAACGCCCGCATGGGCTTCCTACTCGACGTTGGCCTCGACTATCTCAGTTTGTCGCGGTCCGCGGGCACACTCGCCGGCGGCGAGGCGCAGCGCATTCGCTTGGCGTCCCAGATCGGCAGCGGGTTGGTCGGCGTGCTCTACGTGCTCGACGAGCCGTCGATCGGACTGCATCAACGCGACAACCGGAGGCTCATCGAGACGCTCATTCGCCTGCGCGACCTCGGCAACACGGTCATGGTCGTAGAGCACGACGAAGAGACGATCCGGATCGCGGACCACGTTGTCGACATCGGCCCAGGAGCAGGAGAGCACGGCGGGGCGATCGTGTACGAAGGCCCGTACAAAGGGCTGCTCAAGTCCAAGGAATCGATCACCGGGCAGTACCTCAGCGGCAAGCGGAAGATTCCCGTGCCTGAGAAACGTCGGCCCGGGAGCGGCGAGGAGCTCGTCGTGAGTGGGGCGCGCGAGCACAACCTCAAGAACATCGACGTCACGTTCCCGCTCGGACAGCTCATCGCAGTCACGGGCGTCTCCGGGTCGGGCAAGTCCACGTTGGTGAACGACATCCTCGAAAAAGCGTTGATGCAGAGGATCTACAAGTCCAAGCATCCGCCCGGTCTGCACAAGGCCATCACCGGTATCGAGTACCTCGACAAGGTCGTCAACGTCGATCAGTCGCCCATCGGCCGCACGCCGCGCTCCAACCCGGCCACGTACACGGGCGTCTTCGATCACATCCGCAAGCTGATGGCGCAGACGCAGGAGTCACGAGTCCGCGGCTACC
The DNA here is from genome assembly GCA_041166685.1 of Acidimicrobiaceae bacterium. Taxonomy (GTDB): domain Bacteria; phylum Actinomycetota; class Acidimicrobiia; order Acidimicrobiales; family JACDCH01; genus DASUCS01. The sequence continues at coordinate 8,379 of JBEEGD010000560.1, forward strand.
TGCCGGGCCGCTTCAGCTTCAACGTGAAGGGCGGTCGCTGCGAGGCGTGCGCAGGTGACGGCACCATCAAGATCGAGATGCATTTCCTTCCCGACGTGTACGTGCCGTGCGAGGTGTGCAAGGGCGCCCGCTACAACCGCGACACGCTCGACATCGCGTTCCGGGGCAAGAACATCGCCGAGATCTTGGATCTGTCCTGTGAGGAAGCCTGCGAGTTCTTCGCCAACCAGCCGGCCATCAGCCGCCACATGCAGACGCTGGTCGACGTGGGTCTCGGCTACGTGCGCCTCGGCCAGCCGGCTCCGACGCTGTCGGGCGGCGAAGCGCAACGGGTGAAGCTCGCGACAGAACTGGCGAAGCGGTCGACGGGCCACACGATCTACCTGCTCGACGAACCCACCACCGGACTGCACTTCGAAGACATCCGCAAGCTCCTCGTCGTGCTGTCGCGCCTCGTTGATCAGGGCAACACCGTGGTCGTGATCGAGCACAACCTCGACGTCATCAAGACGGCCGACTGGCTCATCGACCTCGGTCCCGACGGCGGCAACCGCGGGGGCATGATTGTCGCGGAAGGCACGCCGGAGGACGTCGCCGCCAATCCGGCGAGCCACACGGGCCGATTCCTGGCGCCACTACTCGGAGTGGTCGAGTCCGTTCCGGCGTAGGGCATCCCTTGAGCAGGGGTGCTCGGCAACCGATCATTTAGGGATGCTTCGCCGCGCCGCGCGCCCGCTGTTCTTCGCCGGCGTCATCGTCATCGTCTTCGGGCTCGGCCGCATTCACTCGTCCCGTGAGAGCTACGACCTGACCAACTCGTTCCGGTTCGCGTGGGAGATCACGTACGCCGCGCTGATGGTGCTCGCGGCCTACGGCTCGGGGCTGCCAGACCTCCTGCGAACCCGGCGGCAGGCCATCACGTCTGCCGTTGCCGCGCCGGTCGTGGCCGCGCTCGCGATCTCTGCGGTGCAGCTCGTCACCGGCGATGCGCTGTTGCCTCGCTTCGTGGTGTTCGGGACGGTGCTCGCGATGGTGCCGTGGGCGCTGTTCTGCACGGTCTTGGCGCGCGGGGGCCGGCTACGGGCTGAGGCCCGCGATCGCGTCTTGTTGATCGCGGTGCCGGCCGAGGCCGTCGCGTTGCGCGACGAGCTCAGCGGTCAACCAGAGCGTCCGGCCGTGTTGTTGGATCATCTGGTGCCGGCGCAGGCCGTGTCGCACGAGACGAAGTCGAAACCCTTGACCGAGCTGCTCGTCGGATCCGGCGCGAACCTCGTGGTTCTCGACCGTGTCGCGCTTGGCGATTCGACGATCGTGTCCCAGGTTGCGGCACTCCACGAGAGCGGTATTCGAGTCCGGACCTTGTCGCTCTTCTACGAGGAATGGCTCGGCAAACTGCCGCTGTCCGAACTGGAACGGGCGTCGCTCCTGTTCGACATTCGAGAGGTGCACGGGGCGCGATACCTCCGAGTGAAGCGGCTCGTCGACGTCACCGCCGGGCTCCTCGGCCTCGTCATCATGGTGGTGGCCACGCCGATCGTGTTGATCGGAAATCTCGTCGCGAATCGTGGCTCGCTCTTCTACCGGCAACAGCGCGTCGGGAAGGGAGGGCGGCTCTTCACGATCCTGAAATTCCGAACGATGCGCGGAACCGACGGTTCGGAGGGCGCATGGACGCAGGCCGACGATCCTCGGATCACACCGTTCGGTCGGCTCCTACGCCGCACGCATCTCGACGAGCTCCCGCAGATGATGAACATGTTGCGCGGTGACCTCTCGATCGTTGGGCCGCGCCCTGAACAACCGCGCTACGTCGAGGAGCTGGTCGACAAGTTGCCCTTCTACAACATGCGTCATCTCGTGCGGCCGGGGCTCACGGGATGGGCGCAGGTGAAATACGGCTACGCGGGAGACGAACGCGACGCGCTCGAGAAGCTGCAGTACGAATTCTGGTACTTGCGCAATCAAGGTCTCGTGCTGGACGCCCGAATCATCGGGCGCACGGTCCGCAGCGTCATCGGCACCGAAGGTCGAGGCCGATGAGCCGGTCGGTCCTCATGCTCGAGTTCAACGAGCTGTCACCGATGCTGATGGAACGATTCATCGTCGCAGGCAAGCTTCCCGGGTTCCAACAACTTCGCGAGGGGTCGTCGACCTTCATCACCGAGGCCGGCGAGGACGGTGAGCGGCTCAATCCGTGGGTGCAATGGGTCACGGTGCACACCGGCGCGACCGCGCAGGAACACGGCATCGCACAGCTCGGCGAGGCTCATCAGCTCCAACTCCCGACGATTGCCGACGTCGTGAGCGCGGCGGGCGGCTCTGTGTGGCTGTGCGGCTCGATGAACGTGCAGCCGATCGGACCGGTGAGCGGCTATCTGTTGCCCGATCCGTGGTCGGTGGCCGCCACGCCACAACCAGCCGAGCTGGCCCCGTACTTCCGCTTCGTGAGCGCCAACGTGCAGGAGCACACCAACGACGCCATTCCGCTGTCGAGGCGCGAGACCGTCGCGTTCGCTCGGTTTCTCGCGACACACGGGCTGTCGGCTGCGACCACCATGGCAACGGTGGCACAGCTCGCCGGAGAGCGGATCGGTCGAGCGGCGCGCTGGCAGCGCGCCGAGTTGCTCGACCGCTTCCAGTGGGATGTATTTCGATCGCTCCACCGCCGCATCCGTCCGACGTTCTCAACGTTCTTCTCCAACAGCACCGCGCACTTCCAGCATCTGCACTGGGACGAGATCGATCACGCACCCAACGCATCGGCGGTGCTGCACGGCTACCAGCAGATGGACCGGCTCGTCCGGAAGGCGCTGGTGCTCGCGGGACACGACACGACGGTCGTGTTGTGTACGGGCTTGAGCCAGACTGCGAATCGAGATGCCGATCGCTCGCGTGAGGGCTTCTACCGACCGAAGGACCTGGGCGTGCTCGCCGATGTGCTCCACCTCGAGGGCGTCGAGAGCACCTCGCCCGTGATGGCAGAGCAATCGCACATGTTCTTCGTCGACACCGATGCGGCTCGCCGCGGCGCGGCGGTGCTGGAAGGCGTCACATCAGGCGGCGACGAAGCCTTCACGGTTCGCCGGCAAGGTCACGACGTCTTCGTCGGCTGCCGCTTCTTCACGCCTCGCGAGCTCGATGAACCTCTCGATCAGTTGTTGTATTGGACCGACGCGCCGCGCGAAGGCGCGCATCATCCCGACGGGATCTTGTGGATCCGAGATGGAAGTGCCGGGCGAGCAGACACGCGGGTACCCCTCACCTCGGTCGCGCCGACGATCTTGACCCTGCTCGGTTTGGAGCCAGCTGCCTCGATGAGAGCTGAACCCCTCCTCGCGGACCACCGCTCGTGAGTGCGCTGCCGGCGGTAACCGTCGCGGTGCCGGTCTTGAACGAAGCACTTCACATCGAGGCCTGCCTCGATGCCATTGCGGCGCAGACGTACTCGAACATCGCCGAAGTCCTCGTCATCGACGGCGGGTCGACCGATCGCACCAGGGAACTCGCGGTACGCCTCGGCGCGACCGTGCTCGACAACCCACGCCGCATTCAGGCGGCCGCGCTGAATGTGGCGCTCCTCGAAGCGAAGGGCGAGGTGCTCGTGCGGGTCGACGGGCATTGCGAACTCGCTGCCGACTACGTCGAGCGCTGTGTTGAGGCACTCGAGCGCACTGGTGCGGCCGTGGTGGGGGGTGCGATGACGCCGACGGCCTCAGGCTGGAAGCAGCGGGGGATCGCTGCCGCGATGTCGTCTCCATTGGGTGCGGGACCTGCTCGGTTCCACGTCGGGGGAGACCCTGGCTGGGTCGACACCGTGTATCTCGGCGCGTACCGCACCGATGATGCACGTGCCGTCGGTGGATACGCCGAGGACGTCGGCGTCAACGAGGACGCCGAGTTCGCCATTCGAATGGCTCGGTCAGCCGGAGTGTGGTTCGATCCCAACATCCGATCGACCTACGTGCCGCGCGACTCGTTTCGCGCGTTGGCTCGACAGTTCTACCGGTATGGACGATCCCGGGCCGCGACGGTTCGGAAGCATCCTCGCTCCCTCAGCCCGCGACAATTGGTGGCACCCGCGCTCGTGCTCGGTCTGACGAGCCGCTATCGCCGTCCCATCGCGCTCGCGTACTCGGTTGTCGTGGTCGCGGGTGCGCTTGCCGCGTCCCCGCGCGAGGACACGGCACCATCCGGGTTTGCCGTTGCCCTGCCGATCATGCATCTCTGTTGGGGCGCAGGCTTTCTGGTCGAGACCGTTCGCGGGTGCCTTCCTCCAAGGGCAAGATGACCGACGCGTCGGTGAGCGTCGTGGTCCCCACGTTCAATCGCGCGGGGTCGCTCGACCGCCTGCTGCATGCAATCGCGTGTTGCGAGCAGCCGTCAGGCGGCTTTGACGTGATCGTCGTGGATGACGGGTCGACCGATCAGACCGCGGAGGTCGTCGAACGCCATCCCGGCGTCCGTTACCTCCGTCAGCAGAACTCCGGTCCGGCGACTGCCCGCAATCGAGGCTGGCGGTCCGCGCAAGGTGATGTCGTCGTGTTCACCGACGACGACACGTTGCCTGATCGAAGGTGGCTGGTCGAGCTCGTCGAGGACCTTGGTTCAATGGATGCGGTGGGTGGACAGGTGCGACCGCTCGTGCCGGGCTACCTCGCCGACTTCGTGCAACTCGAGCAGCACGTCAGCCATGGCGTTGACGATGACGGTGTTCGCTATCTCGTCACCGCCAACTGCGCGTGGCGGCGACGGGCCCTCGAGGAACTGGAGGGCTTCGACGAAGGGTTCTCTGACGCCTCGGGCGAGGACACCGATCTCACCCTGCGGGCGCGAGCGGCTGGCCTCAGTTTGGGCGTAACGCCCCGAGCCGCGGTCGCGCACGACAACCGAACCTCGCTGCGCGGGCTGATGCGTACCTATTTCAAGCACGGACGAAGTCGGCGGGCCGTGGTCGTGGCCAATCCCTCTGCGGGGTGGGGTGCACGGCGACGCTCGATGTTGGGTCCCGCGTACTGGCTGCGCCGCTACCGGTACTACCGAGCCGCCGGGGTGAGCAGGGCGCGCGCTCTCGGTTACGTCGCACTCAGGCTGATCGGGTTGACCGCGTATGCGGCGGGCATCGTGGTGTCACGGGGCCGCCACAACAGGTGGTGATCGCAGCGAACGGTGCGCTACGATCATCATCGGCCAGGTGGTGAACACGAGATGGGCGACGACCGTCGCCCAGATTGTGCCTGCGGTCCCGTACTGACGCGTCCACACGATGCTGAGCAGCAGGTTCGCAGCCAACATCGCACTCGCACTGATGACTTGCACCCGAAGGCGACCGAGTGAGTGCAACAGCATCGACACGACGTTCGCAACGGCCCCGACGACACTCCACGCGGCGAGGCCACTGATCAACCAGAACGACGGATGGATCGCGTCCTTGCCGGCAAGGATGTCGGAGATACGTGGTGTGGCCAGGAGCAGAATCGCAGCGGCGAGCGTGGTGAACATCGCGATGCCCGCGATCCAGCGGCGATAGGTGTGTGCGATCCAGTCGTGTTCGCCGCGGGCAGCTGCGTCGGCGAAGGCAGACCAAAGGGGGAGTGCGGCGATCACCGCCACGGACTGCAGCACAGCAAACGACCGCGCTGGCACGGCGTACTCCGTGACGGACGCGGTCCCAAGTAGATGGGCGATGATGATCGGGTCAGCGTTGTAGGCGATCAGCGCCACAAGGTTGAGCGAGAAGAACGCGATTCCACTGGCGATCATCGGGCGCACGAGGGCTGCGTTGAAGGTCAACCGCCTCGGGCGAATGTCGTGAAGCGGCCCTCGAAATGCGGTGCAGAGTTGGATGAACCCCACGAACACGGGGGAGACCAGTGACGCCGCAACGAACCACTCGAGCCCTGCACCCCAGCGAACCGCGAGCGCAGCGCAACACGCCGCGGCGACCCCTCCCGCAGCGCGCCACCACGCCGCTACGTCACTTTGTTGCGCCGCGAGCTGAACAGCAACCGCGATGCCGATCGGAATGGCGAGGGCCGACGACACGATCAGTACCTTCACGGCGTCAGAAGCGGCGGCCGCGCGGTCGATACCGATCGCCGCCGGGAGGTCGGTGAAGCGTCCGAGCAACAGACCGATCGCGGCGAACGAGAGTCCCAAGCCGATGAGGGCGGTCAGCGTGGACTCCAGCAGATTGCGGGCGGCGGCTCGGTCAGTCACGAGCGCCTTCGCGAGGGGTGTCACGATCCCGTTGCTCAGTCCGAGGTCGGCGATCTGGAGAATGGAGCCCACGCTGACGATCGTGGCGAGTGCTCCGAACTGCGCAATGCCCAGCGACCGGACCGCGAACGGCAGGACCAACAGCGAGCTTGCGGCCGTGACCACGCGGCTGAGCCCGCCGGCAACCGCTCCACGCCGCGCGAGGCGCGACCGCATGAGCGCGCCGTCGGGCGGCGACCGATGCTTCGAGTTCCGCTTCGACATCAGTCTCAGAAGTGACAGCGTACGGTTGACCGCGATGACGGACGGGGCACCCAAGATCACCGTGATCACCCCCTCGTACAACCAGGGTGAGTTCCTCGAGGCGACGATCCGCTCGGTGCTGGATCAGGCGTACCCAAACCTCGAGTACTTGATCGTCGACGGCGGAAGCACCGACGGCTCGAAAGCCATCATCGAGCGCTATTCCGACCGGTTGGCCTGGTGGGTCAGCGAGAAGGACGCCGGACAGTCAGCCGCGATCAACAAGGGCCTTCGGCGCGCGTCCGGCGACATCATCGGTTGGTTGAACAGCGACGACAAGCTGCTTCCGGGCGCGCTGGACACGATCGCCAAGACGTTTGCGAACGAGCCCACCTGTGGTGCGATCGCCGGCGGCGTTCGCTATGTGTTCACCCACAACGGCAGCATCCAGGAGAAATCGGCCAGATACAACGGACATCAACGACTGCTGCAGTTCTGGCGCGGCTACGACCTACATCAGCCTGCGATCTACTGGCGTCATTCGGTCCAAGATGAGCTCGGTGTGCTCGACGAGTCCTTGCACCTCACGATGGACTTCGATTACTGGACGCGCATCTCTGGGCATTGTGGCTTCTGCGTGGTGCCGGAAGTTCTCGCCGAGATCACGAACCATTCGGATGCGAAGACCGGCGACAACTTCCGCAGCTACCACGCGGAACTGCGACATCGTGCGCCTTCATACTGGCCGTGGCCGGCAAGGAGCGCTCGCGGCCTGGCATGGTCCTTGTGGATGCAGAGCGCCCGTGTGGGTGTTGTGAGCCGAACGATCGGCTACCGCGTGGCGAGGCGCGTTGGTCTCAGGGCCTAACTCGGGGTCTCCGTGATGTCGAGCATGCGTTGCAGAGCTACTCGCGCCCACTCCGCAGTTTCTTCGTCGACAGTGATGCGGTTCACGACGTTGTTGTCGACGAGGTTCTCGAGCACCCAGCACAGATGGGGCGCGTCGATGCGCGACATCGTGCTGCATGGGCAGACGATCGGATCGAGCGAGACGATCGTCTTGTTGCCCGGGGTCTCGTTGGCCAAGCGCTGGACGAGGTGGATCTCGGTGCCGACCGCGATCGTCGAGCCGTCCGCCGCAGCTTCCACCGCCCGGATGATGTAGTCGGTTGACCCGACCTGATCTGCGACGTCACACACATCTGCGGAGCACTCCGGGTGCACGATCACGATGCCGCCGGGGTGCTCGGCACGAAAGGCCTCGATGTGTTCGGGTCGGAAGCGCTGATGCACCGAGCAATGGCCCTTCCACAACAGGAACGTGGCCTCCTTGCACTCCGTGTCGGTGAGCCCACCGCGCTCGCGTCGTGGATCCCAGACTCGCATGTCGTTGCGCTCGTATCCCATCGAGAGCCCGGTGTTGCGGCCGAGGTGTTGGTCCGGGAAGAACAAGACCTTGTCGCCGCGACCCAGCGCCCACTCGAGCACGGCGCGGGCGTTGGTGGAGGTACACACCGAACCGCCGTGCCGCCCGACGAATGCCTTCAACGCGGCCGATGAGTTCATGTACGTGATGGGCACGACGCGCGTGGCGTCCGTGACGTCCGCCAGGGACTCCCAGGCTTCCTCGACTTCATCGAGGTCCGCCATGTCGGCCATAGAGCAACCGGCGTTCAGGTCCGGGAGGATCACCTGCTGATGATCGGCGGTCAGGATGTCCGCCGACTCCGCCATGAAGTGCACGCCGCAGAAGACGATGAAGTCCGCCTCTGGGCGCTGTTGGGCGAGGACCGAGAGCCGGTACGAGTCGCCCCGCGCGTCGGCCCAACGCATCACGTCGTCGCGCTGGTAGTGGTGACCGAGGATGAAGACGCGATCGGCGAGCGTGGCTCTGGCCGCACTGATCCACGCGTCGAGATCCTCGGGTGTCGCCGAGGTGTACCGCTCAGGGAGCGGTGACTGGAGCCGCAACATTGTGGAACCCCCACGGGTTTGGCGTTCTAGTTGGCGGACGGTGCGGACAGCCTGGTCGCCCAACACGGGGTTGTCGTCCCTAGAACGGATATGTCGCCGGATACCAGGCCGGCGTTGGGTCAAGTTACCCGACAGAGTCCCAAAATGGCGGTTCCGCCATCGGAACCTGGGTGCGTGGCGCCGTCAGTACTGTGCCGGGTGCATGTCGGACGCGATGAAGCGATCGGTCCTGACGGGCGTGCTGGCAGCCGCGGCGGCGGCGGCGGTGATCTGCGTGATCTTCATCGGCGCGGCCCGCCAAGCCCCGGTCGCCAAGGAGTCCTTCGCGATTCCCTACAACAACCGGGTTCTGCACGACGGTCTCGAGATCCTGCTGGTGCAGAGCGATGGCCAGGCCTTCGCCACACTCGCCCGAGATCCGTCACTCTCCCGTCCGGCGGAGTTCGGGTCCGACGCGGAGGCGGCCTACCGGTGGCAGCGGCCCCTGCTCAGCTACGCCGCGTGGGCCGGATCGTTCGGACGATCGGGATGGGTTCCACCCGCGCTGGCGGTCCTCTTCGTCGCGGCAACCGGTGTTTCCGCCGCTGGACTCGGCCTACTGCTCGAGCGTCGAGGAATCCGGCCGTGGGCCGCCATCGGACTCGTCTTGTTGCCCGGCACCTACGCCTCGCTCGAGTACTTCGGCCCCGAGCTCTTGGGGCTTGCGCTCGTCGTGTGGGGCCTGTTGAAGTGGACCGATCCGCAACGGCCGCGAGGCGTCACCGCGCTCCTGTTCTTCACGTTGGCGGGTCTGGCGCGGGAGACGTTCCTGCTCGTTCCGGCCGCGCTTGCGCTGTCCGCCCTGTGGAATCGCCGCTTCCGCGACGCGGCGATGCTCGCAGCATCGAGCGTTGGTTGGATCGCGTGGATCGCGATCGTGCGCCTCCGGGCCGGAGCGTGGCCCACGGATGCGGGCCAGGGACGCCTGACTCGACCGTTCGCGGGGCTGGCCACCGCGCTTCGGGAGACGACGCAAGAGTCCGTGTTGCCGTATCTTCTGCTCGGCGCCATCGTCGTGGCCGCTGTCGTACTCCTGTGTCGGAGCGACGTCCTCTGCAGTGTCGTGCTGGTCCACGCGGCCTTCGCCTCACTGATGGGTGAGCGCGTGTGGTTCGACTGGCAGTTCTTCACCAGGGTGCTGCTGCCGATGTATGCCCTCGGCTTCGTCGCCATACTCGGCCGGGTGCTCGGAGAGGACCGCCGCTTGGCGGGATGACATTCATACGATGGCCGGACCATGATCCAGCGCCCGTCGGCCGGCACGATCCCTGATGCCCCCGGCTCATATCAGTTCAAGGACGCCGAGGGCCGCGTCATCTATGTGGGCAAGGCGAAGTCGCTGCGGTCGCGGCTGTCGAATTACTTCCAGAGCCCCGCCGGCCTGCCGCCCCGGACCGCGCAGATGGTTGCCAACGCCGAGACGGTCGAGTGGATCCAGGTCCGCAACGATGTCGAGGCCCTGATGCTCGAGTACTCGCTGATCAAGCAGCATCAGCCGCGGTTCAACGTCCGTCTGCGCGACGACAAGAGCTACCCGTTCCTGGCCGTCACGGTGGAGGACGAGTGGCCGCGCCCGACGGTCATGCGGGGTCGGCGGCGCAAGGGCGTGCGCTACTTCGGTCCGTATGCGCACGCGTACGCGATCCGTGAGACGCTCGATCTTCTCGTGCGCATCTTCCCGGTGCGCACGTGCAGCGACAACAAGTTCGCGCACCATCAACGCCAAGGCCGTCCGTGCCTGCTGTTCCACATCGAGAAGTGCTCGGGTCCGTGTGTCGGAGAGATCGACAAGGCGGCGTACGACGAGCTCGTCGTCGAGCTCCTGGAGTTCCTCGACGGCGACACCGACACGATCGTGAAGAAGCTCGAGGTGGCGATGCGCGAGGCCGCCGATGCGCTCGAGTACGAGCGCGCCGCCCGGGTTCGCGACCGGCTCACCTCAGTGCGCAAAGCCATCGAACGACAACAGATGGTGGCCGACACCAGCGAGGACCTCGACGTGATCGGCATCGCCGATGATGACCTCGAAGCGGCCATGCAGGTGTTCTTCGTGCGCAAGGGTCGCGTCGTCGGTCGCAAGGGATTCATCCTCGACAAGGCGGAAGACCTCACGGACGCGGAGCTCGTGAGCAAGATCCTCGAGGGTCTTTACTACGAAGACCACCCGCTCGGCCCGCCGAAACAGGTGCTCGTACCGGTCGAGCCCGACGATGTCGACCTGTACCAGCGCTGGCTGACCGAGTGCCGCGGTTCGGCCGTCACGATCCGAGTACCGCAGCGCGGTGACAAGCGGGCGTTGCAAGACACGGTCACGCAGAACGCCAAGGAGGAGTTCATCCGTCATCGGTTGCGACGGTCCTCGGACCACAACAGCCGCGCTCGTGCCCTGAACGAGCTGCAGGACCACCTGGGGTTACCGGTGGCTCCTCTGCGCATCGAGTGTTACGACATGAGCCACATCCAAGGCTCGGACTACGTGGGCTCGATGGTTGTCGTGGAGGACGCGTTGGCAAAGAAGTCCGACTATCGCCGCTTCAAGATCAAAGACGTACCGGGCAACGACGACTTTGCCGCGATGGAGGAAGTGCTGAGGCGCCGTCTCACCGCATATCTCATCGACCGCGACAAGCCTGCGGCTGACCGCACGGGACGGTTCTCGTATCCGCCTCAGCTCTTGCTGGTCGACGGTGGCAAGGGGCAACTTGCCGTTGCAACGCGAGTCGTCGAGGAACTCGGGCTCTCGCAAGAGATCCCAGTCGCCGCGCTGGCCAAGCGATTCGAAGAGGTCTTCGTTCCCGGCCAGCCCGATCCGATTCGGATTCCGCGCCAGTCCGAGGCGCTCTACTTGCTGCAACGCATTCGCGACGAGGCCCACCGCTTCGCCATCACGTACCACCGCGAGTTGCGCGGCAAGCGGATGACGAAGTCGATCCTGGACGATGTGCCCGGACTCGGTCCGACACGGCGCAAGCGTCTCATCAAGGAGCTCGGCAGCGTGAAGGCCGTGAAGGAGGCGTCGCTCGAAGAGCTCCAGGCGCTCAGCTGGCTTCCGAACGCCGTTGCCGGCGCGGTGTATGAGAAGGTCCACGGCGATCTCGCGCGTCGCTGACGAAGAGACTGGTCTGATGACCGGCCCTTGGGTCAGTGGGTGGGCCAAGGCTCGTACGGCCGTGCTCGCTCTCGTTGCGGTGATTGCGTTGACGGCCCTCGAGTTGGCCCGTCAGCCGGGAACGAGGTCCTGGCAGTCGATGTGGGCGGAGGACGGCACGGTGTACGGGACCGACGCGTTTGCGCTCTCGCTGCCGAGCACGATTCTGCGCGGGTACGCCGGCTACGTGCAGGTCGTTCCCCGGGTGTTGGCGCTGGCGGTTCCGGCAGTTCCAGTTACTCGGGTCGCGGCGGTGTTTGCGTTTGAAGCCAGCTTGGTGACGGCGTTGCTGGCGGTGTCGGTGTACCGCTGCAGCGAGGGATGGATTGATCATCGTGGGCTGCGCACGGTTGTCGCGGCGATGACCGCGCTGGTGCCGATCGCCTACCTGGAGACCAGCACCAACATCGCCAACCTCGGATGGCCGCTGCTCGTGGCGTCAGGATGGGCGTTGGTATCGCGACGGGACCAGCTCGTCGACACCGTTTTGCGCATCGTGGTCGTGGTCGCGACGGCGCTGTCGACCACGTTGGCCGCGTTGTTCTGGCCCGCCGCGGTCGCCGTGGCGGTGCGGCGCAGACAACGACGGGACTGGGCGGTGTTCGCCGCCCTTTCGGTCGGCCTCGGATTGCAGTTCGTGCTCGACCGCTTT
>JBEEGD010000561.1:0-2568 GCA_041166685.1 Acidimicrobiaceae bacterium
ACGGGTTCGGCGTCGGCTGGTACGGCACCGGCTCGGGCCCCGGCGTGTTCCACAGCGTCGCGCCGGCGTGGGGCAACGCGAACCTTCGCCACCTCGCGGCGCACATCGAGTCGCCGCTGTTCCTGGCGCACGTCCGCGCGACGACGGGCGGTGCGATCCAGGAGTCGAACTGCCACCCGTTCCGGCACGGCGACTGGCTCTTCGTGCACAACGGGCTCGTCGACCGCTTCGACCTGCTGCGCCGTGACCTGATGATCGCCGTCGACCCGTCGCTGTTCCCGAACATCGAGGGCTCGACCGATTCCGAGGTGCTGTTCCACCTGGCGCTGACATTCGGGCTCGAGGACGACCCGGTGTTGGCGCTCGAGCGCACGCTCGGGCTCGTAGAGGCACTCGCCGAGCGCCAGGGCGTGGCCGACGTGCTCCAAGCGAGCATCGGCGTCTCCGACGGCGAACACCTGTGGGCTGTCCGCTACTCGACCGCCGGCCACTCCCGCACTCTGTTCACGTCCGCCGACGTGGCGGCCGTACAAGCGCTGTACCCCGAGAACGAGCGCCTCCAGCGCATGCGCGAGGGCGATTGCATAGTGGTCTCCGAGCCCTTGGCCGACCTGCCCGGAGCGTGGGTCGAGATACCCGAGTCGACCGTCATGGTGGTGGCCGGCGACGGCTCCCGCGAGCAGCGGCCGTTCCGGCCGCACGTGGAGGCGGGGGCCATGGCGGTCCCGGCGTGAGCTCGCAAACCACCCACGGCGACGGCGGCGCTTCGCTCTCGGCGCTCGTCCGCGAAGAGCAAGTACTGAGGCTCCCCCACAACCGGCTGGGCGAGTACGGGACCGGGGGCGAGGTCGCCTACGACCTGCTCACCAACGATCTGCTGCTCGACGGCAGCGCCCGGCTCAACCTCGCGACGTTCGTGACCACCTGGATGCCCCCGCACGCGGCGCGCCTGATGGCCGACACGGCAGACAAGAACATGATCGACAAGGACGAGTACCCGCAGACCGCCGAGTTCGAGCGCCGCTGCGTGAACATCATCGGGCACCTGTGGCACGTCTCGGCCGACGGTGACGTGACCGGCACGTCGACCACCGGCTCGAGCGAGGCGGCGATGCTCGGAGGGATGGCGCTCAAGTGGCGCTGGCGTGAGCGCATGAAGGCCGCAGGCAAGCCGGCCGACCGGCCGAATCTCGTGATGGGCGTGAACGTTCAGGTGTGCTGGGACAAGTTCTGCCGCTACTGGGACGTCGAGCCGAGGCTGGTCCCGATGGACGGTGAGCGCTACCACCTGACCGCCGACGAGGCCGTGAAGTACTGCGACGAGAACACGATCGGCGTCGTCGCGATCCTCGGGTCGACCTTCGACGGCAGCTACGAGCCCGTCGCGGAGATCTGCGCCGCCCTCGACAAGCTCGCCGCCGACGGCGGCCCGGACGTTCCTGTGCACGTGGACGCTGCCTCCGGGGGATTCATCGCGCCGTTCGTACAGCCGGACCTGGTGTGGGACTTCCAGCTGCCGCGCGTGCACTCGATCAACGTGTCCGGGCACAAGTACGGGCTCGTCTACCCAGGCGTGGGGTGGGCGATCTGGCGCGACGAGGAAGCGCTGCCCAAGGACCTCGTGTTCGAGGTCAACTACCTCGGGGGCAAGATGCCGACCTTCGCGCTGAACTTCTCGCGCCCGGGCAGCGAGGTCGTGGCGCAGTACTTCATGTTCGTCAGCCTGGGGCTGGAGGGCTTCCGCATCGTCCAGAACGAGTCCAGTTCGGTGGCCCAGCACATGGCCTCCGAGATCGCGGCGATGGGCCCCTACCGGCTGATCACCGACGGGAGCGACCTGCCGGTGTTCGCCTTCACGGTCGCGCCGGAGGTCGAGAACTACTCGGTGTTCGACGTCTCGGCGCGCCTGCGTGAGATGGGCTGGCTCGTGCCCGCGTACACATTCCCCGAGAACCGCGACGACCTCTCGGTCTTGCGCGTCGTGGTACGCGCCGGGATGACGCACGACATGGCGGACCTCTTCCTGGGCGCCGTGCGCAAGCAGACCGATGCGCTCGAAGCGCTGGACTCGCCGCTACCCGACCGGCAGCACGAGCAGAGCTCCTTCGCCCACTAGGTCTTAACCCGCGCTCCGCCGCGCGCATTTGGCTGAGTCGCTGGAGCGGGCTCGAGCAATTTGGCGGTCATCTTGATCGTCTTGACAGCGCCAGTGGCGCCGGCCTGCGCTGCAGCGGCGAACGCGACGATCAAGATGCCGGGGATGAGCAGCGCGGATGACCCGAGCATCAGGACGCCAACGCGGCCGAGCACGTAGGGCGGTGTGCAAACCACCGCGCCCAATGCGCCCCCGATCGCGGTCGCGGTCAACTTGTCGCGCCTCGATGGATTGGCCTTCACGCCGATGAGTCGCGACGGAACCGCGACGTAGCAGACCATCATCACGCCGAGGACGACGCTCAAGCAGATCCCGAACCACGGACGACCCCAGCGGGTGACGACGGTCGTCGCGATGCCGAGCATGAGCCCGACCACCGCGCCCGACCCGAGGATGACCGCGAGGTGATCGCG
>JBEEGD010000562.1:0-2550 GCA_041166685.1 Acidimicrobiaceae bacterium
CGACACCATCATCCGCGGCGGCGAGAACATCGCGCCCGCCGAGGTCGAGGACGTCCTTCTGCGGCACCCGGCCGTCGTCCAGGCGGCAGTGCTGGGCTTCCCCGACGAGGAGTGGGGCGAGCGCATCGCCGCCTTCGTGGTCCTTGTCGACCGCGCCACCGCCTCCGAGAGAGAGCTGCAGGAGTTCGTCCGGTCACGCCTGAGATCCGCCCGCACTCCGGACGTCGTCTACTTCCGAGATGACTTGCCCACCACGCCCACGGGCAAGCTGTTGCGCCGCGAACTCGCGGCTTCGGTCACGGCGGTCCCGGCATGAGCACCCAGCTTCCCGACGAGGTGCAGGTCACCTCACACGGCGCCGTGCGCATCATCACGCTAAATCGGGGCGAGCATCGCAACGCTGTGAACGCCAAGATGCACCATGGCCTCACGGAGGTGTGGAGGCAGGTCGCGGCCGACCCAGATGCGCGCGCAGTGGTCCTCACGGGAGTAGGCAGCAACTTCTGCGCTGGCGGCGACTTCGAGTTCATGCAGGAGTCCCAGGACCCGCACGGACGATGGCGAGTCATGGAGGAGGGACGCCAGATCATCACGGAGATGCTCCGCTTCCCCCTGCCTGTGGTCGCCGCCGTAAACGGACCCGCCGTCGGACTCGGCTGCAGCCTCGCCGTGCTGTGCGACATCGTCCTCATCGCAGACAGCGCGCATCTCGCCGACCCGCACGTGCTCGTCGGTCTCGTCGCCGGGGATGGCGGCGCGGCAATGTGGCCGGCCCACACCAGCATGCTGCGGGCCAAGGAGTTCCTGCTGACGGGCGACCGCATCTGCGCGCCCGACGCCGTGAGCATGGGCTTGGCGAACCACGTCGTCCCGGACGCGGAGCTTCAGGACCGCGCCATGGCTCTGGCGCAACGGCTTGCTCAGGTTCCCGCAAGAGCCGTCCAAGACACCAAGCGAGCCCTCAACATGCACCTGGAGCAGGCCATCACCGGACCCATGAACTTCGCTATCGCTGCCGAGCGCTACAGCATGGCCGACGCTCCGCACGTCGCCTTCGTCGAGGCGCAGGCCGCACGTCGTGCCGAGCGAGCACAGGTTCGGGAGACCTGACGTGTCGACGCTTGCGCCGTCACTGGCCAGTGCCAGTCCGGATCAGTTCCGAGCTGCCTGCGCCCTCTCGTTGCGAGACGCACCCCGGTCCCCTGGGCATCCGGCAACGGTCGCTGACGAGGTGCGAGAATCGGCCATCCTGCTGCAGTGGCTCCACGAGACGGGATGGTCCCGCTACGGCTGGCCAGAGTCGGTCGGAGGACTCGGCGGCCCTGCGACGTTACGAGGGGAGGTCTACGACGAGCTGGCCTCGCAGGGTCACGCGATCCCCGCTCACCTCTACGTCCTAGAGACGGTGGGGCCCGCCGTCCTCCACTACGCACCCGGGCTGGCAGCAGAGCTGCTCCCCGCTGCCCTGAGCGGGCAGGAGCTGTGGTGCCAGGGGTTCTCAGAACCAGACGCTGGCAGCGACTTGGCTTCGCTCCGCACTCGGGCGACCATGCACGGTGACGAGCTGCGGGTCAGCGGTCAGAAGATCTGGACGTCCTACGGCGCGTTGGCACAGCGGATGGTCGCCCTGGTGCGTACCGGCGATTCCGACTCCCGCCATCGGGGACTGACCATGATGCTCATCGATCTCGATGCGCCCGGCGTCGAGAGCCGTCCCATCGCTCTCGTGAGCGGACGGGAAGAACTCGCTGAGGTCTTCTTCGAGGACACCCCTGTCCCCACAGACCGGGTGATCGGGGACATCGATGGTGGCTGGGCCGTCGCAATGCACTTGCTTCAGTTCGAGCGCGGAATGTACGCCTGGATGCGGATGGCCATGACCACCCAGCGCCTGCAGGCTCTCCTTCGTCTGGTCCCCGCTGAAAGCTCCCTCGCGCACGAGACGATCGGAAGGGTTCACCTGGCCGTCTCGGCGCTTCGGGCTCGGACCGGCGACACGCTGAGAAGGCTCAGCGCCGGGGAAACCGTAGGGCCCGAGACAAGCGTGGACAAGGTCCTGCTGGCCGCAGCGGAGCAGGGCGTCATGGATGCTGCTCTGGAGCTTCTGCCGGCGCACTTCCTCTACGAGGAAGGCGGAGCGGCCTGGCGCGACGAGTGGTGGTACAGCCGAGCAGCGTCGATCTACGGCGGAGCGGGCGAGATCCAGCGGACGATCATCGCCGACCGGCTGCTGGGACTCCCGAAGGAGAACCATGGACGCTGACACACGCCAGCTGCTGACCTCCAGCCTGCGCTCCCTGTTCGCTGAGGGCGGTGACATCGCCAGCGGACTCGATGCCTTGGGCTGGGGGGACGTGCTCGAGGACGACGAAGCCACAGCGACCGCACTGCTGTTCCAGGAGCAAGGTCAGGCCCTGGCCAGAAGCAACGCGCTGGACTTAGTCATCACCCGCGCCCTCGACCTTCCGTCGCTTCCCGTGCTGCATCCAACGCCAGGCGGCGCCCTCGCACCGCTGCAGGGCGATCGGGTCGTCGGTGTCCTGCTCAACC
>JBEEGD010000563.1:0-32815 GCA_041166685.1 Acidimicrobiaceae bacterium
GATCAGACCGTCAGCGCGCTCGTCGTTCACCCGTGGAGTCCTTGCTTGGGGAAAAGGGCCGCAAGCGACGTTAGCGGCCGCCCTGATGTTTGGGTTCCCCCGAGGGCCGGGCACCCCAAACAGGATCGCCAACCGAAAAGGAGCCCATTATGGGTAGCAACATCGATGATGCCAAGGGTCGCGTGAAGGAAGCAGCGGGTGACCTCACCGACGACGATCGCCTCAAGCGAGAGGGCAAGACCGATCAGGTCGGCGCCAAGGTCAAGGACTTCGTCGAAGACGTCCAGGAAAAGGTTGAAGGAGCCGTCGACGACGTCAAGGAGAAGATCTCCAAGCGCTGAGTTCGCGGACCTCATTCAGACGGGGTGCCTCCCGCCCGGGCACCTCGTCAGCGAGACCGGCCCCTTGGGGCCGGTCTCGCGCGTTCGCGTGAACTGGTTCGGTATCCCCGAGTGACGATCACCAACACGCGCACGCCATGATGAGCGGGTGCTGCGGTGTGCGACATGGCTGGCTCCTGGCCTGCCCCTCGGGCTCTTCGAGACGGTCAGCTCGGCCGTGGCGGCGTCCCTCGACACCGAGGCGACCCTGCACTCGTGGACGGATACGAGTGGTCCCGACCCCGACGACGATCCGTTTGCGCGCGACGAGATCGATCTCGGCTTCATGTGCACGCCGGCGTACCGCCGGCTCGCCGGTCGAACGCCGTCGTCGGTGCGACTCGTCGGCGCGGCCCCGGTGTTCGCCGATGAACGCAACAACGACCGGCCGGTCTACTTCGCTGAGCTCGTCGTGCGGGATCGCATCGACGCGAAGTCTTTGGCCGACCTCGCCCGCGCCCGAATCGGTTTCAACGACCACAGCTCGCTGAGCGGTTCGCGCGCACTGCGCGAGCGGCTCGCACAACTCGAGCTCAACGAAGCCTTCGCGACGCTCGTACACACCGGAGGCCACCGGCGCTCGCTCGAACTGTTGACCGAGGACAAGATCGATGCGGCGTCGATCGACTCCAACACACTGCTCGACATCGGAACACTTCCAAGCGAGCTGCGCGTTCTCGAGACCTGGGGGCCGTTCCCCGTACAGCCTGTTGTGATCCGCTCGACGTTGCTCGACAAGACACGCGACGTGATCGTGTCGACGCTGCTGTCGCTGCATCACGATGCAAACACCGCACGCGCGCTGAGGCGCTACCGGGTGAAGCGATTCGCGCCGGTGACCGAGGATGACTACCGATGAGGCCGCTCGTCGCGGTCACCGGACGGCATCTCAAGCCGGGGCGCATCAGCTCGTGGGCCGTCGGCGCGCTCGCGCTCCCCCGTGGGTACACCGACGCACTCGACCGGGCCGGGGGGCGCCCGGTGTTGCTTCCTCCCCCTTTGGGCGGTGCGGATCCGGACGCGATGGCGTCGTTCATGGAGCCGTTCGCGGGCCTTGTGCTCTCCGGCGGTGCGGACGTCGATCCAGCGCGCTATGGACAAGAACCGCACCCCTCGATCTACGGCGTCGACGGGTCGCTCGACGCGTTCGAAGCCGGACTTCTCGACGCGGCACTCGATGCTGAACTCCCGGTGCTCGCGATCTGTCGCGGTCACCAGTTGCTCAACGTGGTGCTCGGGGGAACCCTCGATCAACACATCACCGATCGTCCAGGTTTGCTCGTCCACGGCGACCCGGCGCGGGGACCGGGGGGCGGCGTCGATCACGACGTCAGCATCGAACCCGGTACCCGGCTCGCAGAGGCCCTGGGCGTCACCCGCTGTTCGGTGCGGTCGCACCACCACCAGGCTGTCGCCGATCTGGCGCCGAAGGCCGTCGCCACCTCGTGGTCTGACGACGGGCTGAACGAGGGCTTTGAGCTGCCCGAGGGGTGGGTCGTCGCGGTGCAGTGGCACCCTGAGGTGACGGCCGGAGAGGACCGAATCCAACAACGGCTGTTCGACGCCTTTGTTGCAGAGTGCTGAGCGTTTCCGTCTCTCCTACGATGCGCACCGATGGCGGAGGACGGGCACGGCACCAAGGCAGTCATCGCGGCATTTTTTGCCAACCTGGGCATCGCGGTCATGAAGTTCATCGGCTTCGCGTTCACCGGCTCGGGCGCCATGCTGGCCGAGGCGGTGCACTCCGTCGCGGACACGGGCAACGAGGCCCTGCTGCTACTCGGCGGCAAGAAGTCGCGTCGCATGGCTGACGACAACCATCAATTCGGGTACGGCCGTGAGCGCTACTTCTGGGCCTTCGTGGTCGCGCTGCTCCTGTTCACGGTGGGCGCGCTCTTCTCGGTCTTCGACGGCGTCGACAAGTTGCGCCACCCCCACGAGCTCGAGGGGCCGCAGGTCGCCATCGCCATTCTCCTCGGCGCGATGGTCCTCGAGCTGTGGTCGTTCCGTACCGCCGTCCATGAGTCCCGCAAAGTGAAGGGCGAGATCTCGTGGTGGCGCTTCGTCCGGACGGCCAAGAATCCTGAGCTTCCTGTCGTGCTACTCGAGGATTTGGCTGCGCTGATCGGTCTCACCATCGCGCTCTCGGCAGTCGCGGCCGCCGACATCACCGGCGACCCGAAGTACGACGCACTCGGCAGCTTGGGCATCGGAGTCTTGCTGGGCAGCTTTGCCATCGTGCTCGCCGTGGAGATGCGCAGTTTGCTCATTGGTGAGTCGGCTTCACCGCAGATGCAGCGAAAGATCGAGGCGGCGATCGAGCGCAATCCGAAGGTGCGCGGCATCATCCACATCCGCACTGAACATCTGGGGCCGGATGAGCTCCTCGTCGCGGCCAAGCTCGAGTTCTCACCAGATCTTTCGTTCGAGGAGCTCGCGGATGCGATTGATGCGGTGGAATTCGATGTCCGGCAGGACGTGCCAGAAGCGCACTACATGTTCCTGGAGCCCGACGTGTTTCGCGCGAAGACGCCTGACTAGGCCGTAGCCGCCGGCGATGCCGGCACTTGGTGACCTGAGTCAGAAATTCGTAGCCTGACTTTTGACTCGGGTCACTGGGTAGCTTTGGTGGGTGGCCGCGCTCGACGAGAACACGCAGCGACAGCTTCACGCGCTCGGCGACTTCATCAAGGCCCAGCGGAAGCTGGCCGAGCTGTCGCTTCGCGAGCTGGCGGCTCGCACCAACGTGTCCAACCCGTACCTCAGTCAGATCGAGCGTGGGCTGCACGAACCTTCGGTGCGGGTTCTGAAGGCCATCGCGGGCGCGCTGAACATGTCGGCCGAGACGCTCTTGAAGCAGGCGGGCCTGTTGGACGAAGAAAGCGTCGTCAGCGAGTCGGCGCCAACGACGGAAAAGGCGATCGTCGCAGACCAGGCGCTGACACCCGAGCAACGCGCCGCGCTGCTCGCCGTATATCGCTCCTACGTCGAGGCAAACGAGACCGAACGCGCGAAGAAGCCCCGGCCGTAGCCGGGGCTTCGTCGCAAGTAGTGCGGGAAGTGATTCAGGCGGCCTTGCTGGTCTTCGCGGCGACCGGCTTGGCGGGGGCCTTCGCGGGCAGCAGCGGCGAGATCGCATCGACGATCGCCTTGGCGTAGTCGCGCTGGTTGGCGAGGATCGCCTTCACGAAGTCGTGCTGACCGTCGACGAACTGCTCGGCGAGATTGAACGCCTTGTCGATGGCCTCGGTCGGGTTCGGCAGCGAATCGGCGAACGGGACGGCGGGACGATCCTCAGGCAGAAAGCCTTCGACGGTCTCGACGACCTTCTCGACGGCGTCCACGGTGGGTTCTTGCACGGTCTTGATGAGGTCCAGGACCTGGTCCTGCAAACCGGAAAGCGTTTCGGTGACAGAAGGCATTGAGGGGGCTCCTTGAGAGTCAGATGATGTCTTGGGGTTGCTGCATACTATGTCAAGCATTGCTGAATATGTCAAGCGAGACGTGCGAGGACGTGCGTCACACGAATCCCGATGGATTTGGTCGGGTTTCGAGCGGCCGTGCCTAGACTCCGCCACGACTGCGACAACACGAACTAGAGGAGACCTCTATGGCATTGCGCCTGGGCGATGACGCCCCCAACTTCAAAGCCGAGACCACTGAAGGCGTCATCGACTTCTACGACTGGAAGGGCGACAGCTGGGCGGTGCTCTTCTCGCACCCGAAAGACTTCACCCCGGTGTGCACGACCGAGCTCGGCTACACGGCGAAGCTCAAGCCCGAGTTCGAGAAGCGCAATGTGAAGGTCATCGGTCTGTCGGTCGACACCAACGAGAACCACGAGAGTTGGGCCGACGACATCGAGGAGACGCAGGGCCAGCGTCCGAACTTTCCGATCATCGCCGACAGCGACCGCGCGGTGTCCGACCTCTACGACATGATCCATCCGAACGCGAGTGAGACCACCACGGTGCGCTCGGTGTTCGTGATCGGGCCGGACAACAAGGTGAAGCTCACGATCACCTACCCGGCGTCGACAGGGCGGAACTTCGACGAGATCCTGCGTGTCATCGACTCGCTGCAGCTCACCGCCAACTACAGCGTGGCGACGCCGGTGAACTGGAAGCACGGCGAAGACGTCATCATCGTGCCGGCCGTTTCCGACGAGGATGCGAAGAAGAAGTTCCCAAAGGGCTGGAAAGCGCTGAAGCCCTACCTCCGCCTCACCCCGCAGCCCGACAAAAAGTAACCCCCTTCGAACTCGGGGTGGATAGCGGGGCTATAGCCCCGCTTGTCACCCCAGGTTCGTAATGTTCAGCGCGGGGAGACGAGGTCGACGCCTGAGGCGGCGACGGAGAATGCAACCCGCCACGCGGTGTTGCTCAGCCCGAGCGCGCCGAGTTCGTTGTCAGCCATTGCGGCGACTGCCGAGGCGCGAGGATCGCCAACCGCTTCGAGCGCGCTGCTCTCGGCCAGCCGCAGCAGCGTTTGCATGAGCACGTCGTCGGTCGCGTCGACGATCGTGCGCGCTTCTTGGAACGCGCGCGTCGACCCAGCGGCATCGCCCAGCTGCGCGAGCGCCAGACCTTTGGCCTCCAACGCCACTGCCGTGTCGGCATAGGTGCCGCTCTCGGACCCGAGCAGCTCATCGGCGCGTGCCACCGCGTCCGCGGGGCGGCCCGCGGCGGCTAGGGCGAGCGCGAGCGCGGATGTCGCGTTGGCGTTCTTCGCCGGCGCTTGCTGCACGACCGGCTCGAGGAGCGCAACCGCGCCCCCGGCGTCGCCGTGTTGCAGCCGCATGAGGCCAAAGGCAATGGCGGCGTCGGTGAACCCGATCTGGCCCGGCTCAGCCTCAGAGTCGATCGCGTCAGGATCGATGTGTTCGGCGCGATCGGGCAACCCGACCTGCGCTGCACTCACCGCGCTGAGCAGCGGAGCCCACTGATCGGGCCGCACCGTTGGCGAGAGAAGGTTCATCTCGTCGATGATGCCGAACGCCTCCTCGATGTGGCCAGTGGCGACGAGGGCCCGAGCCAGCACTCCGAGGGCATTGCCGTTCCCGTACCAGTCGCTCATTGACGCGAACAGGTCGCGGGCTTCGCGCGCCGGCTCGAGCGCGGCGGCGGCTCGTCCGGTCCACAGTCGCAGCGACGCGAGCAGCACCAGCATCATGCCGACTGCCCAACGGTCGCCGCGCTCGCGGGCTTCGCCGAGCATGCGCTCCGCCAGCCCCTCAGCCTCGGCGAAGCGGCCCTGGTGATAGCGAACCCACGCGAGCAACCCGAGCGCCCAACCGAGCCCCCCAGCGTCGCCGATGTCGGAGAACGTGGCCGCGGACTCTTGAAGCCATGCGTCCGCGCGATCGGCGCGACCTTGGCTGAACGCGAGCCAGGCCAGATTCTGAAGGGCCCACGCCTCGCCCCGACGATCGCCGACGGACTTGTACAACTCGAGTGCATCGCCGAACGCGGCTTCGGCCCGCGCGTTGTGGTCTTCGAACATGAGGGTCATGCCGAGGGCTCGCAGGCCGTCGGCCGTGCCGCAGTCGTCGCCGAGTGCGCGGAAGCTGTCGATGGCGGCCTCGAGACTGGAAACCGACGCCGCGAGGTCGCCTGCCTTCTGCTCGAGGTCGCCGCGCACGAGGAGCACCTGCGCGCGCCCAGCTTCGTCGGACGCGTCGTGCATGCCGTGTTCGAGGTCGTCGCGGGCATCGTCGAGCTCGCGCAACTGGATCGAGGCGCGGGCACGGGCGAGATGGAATCGAAGACGCGAGCCGGCAGGCACCATGAGGCCGAGGTCAAGCGCTTGTGTGGCGAGTTGGATGGTGACCATGTGCAGCTCACCGGCTTCGGACTGCTTCAGCGCCTTCTCGATCCAGAACACGGCGCGCTCGACCAAGTCACCGCCGACGTGCTCCACCTCGCCAACATCCGCGACGAGAGCGGCGGCGACCGCGTAGTGGTGAGCGATGCGATCGACGTCGGCCGCATCGTCGGTGTCGTGCATCTCCATCCACTTGGCGATGCCCGCATGCCGCCGAACGCGGTCGGCCTTGGTGAGCATGCCGTAGGCAACTTCGCGCACGAGGTCGGAGCGGAACGACCAGATTCCGTGCTCGATCACGAGCACGTCTTTGGTGACCAAGCCGTCGATCGCCGCTTCGATGTCGGGAACGTTGTGCGCTTCCCGAGCCATGAGGCGAAGTGCGTTGGTCGGGCCTCGTCGACCAATGACGGAGGCGTCATCGAGCGTGCGGCGCTCGTCGGCGTTGAGCCCGTCGAGCCGCGCCGCAACAAGGCCGCGCAAGGTGTCGGGCAGGTCGGTGCGTCCCGATGACGCGCCGACGCCGCCCACCATGCCGACTTCGCTGAGCAGCGAGACGAGCTCTTCGAGGTAGAAGGGATTTCCACCGCTGCGATCCAGGAGCACCTCGCGAAGATCGGCCGGCAAGTCGCCTTCGACGAGGGCTCCGAGCATTGCCGTCGCGGCATCGCGATCGAGGGGGTCAAGGTTGAGGACGACGGCGTTGTGGCGGCCCGGCTTTGGCGTCCAGCGTTCAAGCAGCGAGTGGCGGGCCGTCGCGATGAGTACGAACGGCTGGTTGGCGACGCGCTCGAGCAGCTCGTCCATGCGTTCGAGCACGATGTCGTCGGCCCAGTGAAGATCGGACAGCAACACGATCATCGGGCGCTGGCGAGTGGCCGACTCGACGAAGGTGAACAGCGACCTCACCATCTCTTCGCGGGCACGGCCCGGATCGATGTCGCGCAGCGGGCCGTCGTAGCCCATGAGGTGAAGCAGCCCGTTGGTGACTCGGTCGACCTCGACCGCCATCGAGTCGCCCAGGGCGGCCCGAACCGACTCTGTGCAGCGCTCTCGGGCCACCTCGGTTGAGTCGTCAGCAGTGATGTTGCAACCTGCCCGCAAGGCCTCCGCCACAGGCCACCACACGTTGGCCTCGCCATACGGAACACAGCGCCCTTCCAACACGAGCGCGTCGTGGTCACACGCCGCCGCGTTCGCGGCCTCTTCGGCGACGCGCGTCTTGCCCATGCCGGCCTCACCGATGAGCAAGAGCAGATGGGCACGGTTTCGCGTGGCGGCAGTGTTGATGGCGTGCGCCATCAGCCCGAGCTCAGCATCGCGACCGACCAGTGGAGCCCGACCCCGATTCGGTCGAGCGCCGGGAGGCAGCAACGCCTCCTCGGCGACACACACCTCGATCGGCTCCTCTCGACCCTTCACCACGAGCGGGCCGAGGGAGGTGTACCGCACGACCTGGCGCGTCGCCGCGACGGTGGCCGGCCCGACCAGCACTTGACCCGGCTGCGCCGCGGTCTGCAGCCGGCTCGCGCTGTTCACCACGTCGCCCATCGCCGTGTAGTCGCCGCCAGCGCGGAGTGCGCCCACGAGCACCTCTCCGGTGTTGATGCCAATGCGAAGGCGCAGCGCACGTTCGTCGTCGCTGCTGGCCCAGTCGCTCAGCGTCTGTTGCATGGCCAGGCCCGCCCGCACCGCCCGCTCGGCGTCGTCCTCGTGGGCGAGGGGCGCACCGAAGAGGGCGAGGATGGCGTCACCGACGATCTTGTCGACTCGGCCGCCGAACGCCGCGACGTCGAGCACCAGACGCTCGAAGCACCGATCGACCAGGTTCTTCACGTGTTCGGGGTCGCGGGCCTCGGCCATCGACGTGAATCCGACCAAGTCGGCGAAAAGGATCGTGACGACCCGCCGCTCATCGGATCGGTGTTGCAACGGCTGCCCACAGGACGCGCAGAAGCGCGAGCCGTCGATGGCAGGCGCCCCACACGCCGGGCAGGTCACGGGGAGATTCTACGAGGACGCGTAGGCGGAATACCTCAGTGAAGGCATCGGGAATGTCCCCGAGTGCGTCATGGACATTCCGCATTGTTCGGCGCAGTCGCCCTCTCTAGGTTTGCGGTCATGCCGACTGCTCAGAAGCGCCCCGCCGAGGTCGCCGCCGTGACCAACGTCACGGCGGTCGCTCGCACTGTCGATGCCGTGAAGGTCTACGGCTCCGGAGACACGGCGGTGCGGGCTCTCGACGGCGTCACGGTCGAGCTTCCGGGCCGCCACTTCACCGCGATCATGGGCCCGTCGGGGTCAGGCAAGTCGACGCTCATGCACTGCGTTGCCGGACTCGACACGCTCACCTCGGGTCAGGTCTTCATCGGTCACGTCGAGCTGTCGAAGTTGTCCGACAAAGATCTCACGTTGCTTCGTCGGGAGCAGGTCGGCTTCGTCTTCCAAACGTTCAACCTGATCCCGACACTGAATGCGCTCGAGAACATCACCTTGCCCATGGCGCTCGCGGGCCGCGATCCCGACCAGGTCTGGCTGGACACGATCATCGACACGGTGGGGCTGCGCGATCGACTGTCGCATCGGCCTTCCGAGTTATCAGGCGGGCAGCAACAACGCGTCGCCGTTGCCCGTGCGCTCGCGAGCCGTCCGACGATCGTCTTCGCCGACGAGCCCACCGGCAACCTCGACTCCCGCTCTGGGGCCGAGATCCTCGGCTTCATGCGCCGAGCGGTCGACGATCTCGGGCAAACGATCGTGATGGTCACCCACGATCCGGTTGCGGCGGGCTACGCCGACACTGTGCTGTTCCTCAACGACGGTCGCATCGTCGACACGATGACAGAGCCCACCGCGCAGAAGGTGCTCGACCGGCTCAAGGCGTTCGGAGACTGACGATGTGGAAGGTCACCGTCAAGGGTCTGCTCGCGCACAAGACACGTTTCGTATCGACGTTCATCGCGATATTGCTTGGCATCTCGTTTCTCACTGGCACATTTGTATTGAGCGACACCATCAAGACCTCGTTCAACGATCTCTTCGCCAGTGTGAGCCGCGGTACCGATGCCTACGTCCGCGACTCGCATGTCATCAAGGGCGAGGAAGGCAACGATCAGCGCCGGCGTCTCGACGACTCGCTCGTGAGTACGGTCAAAAGTGTCGACGTCGTGGCGGACGCGCAGCCGGACATCACCGAGAACTTCACCCAGATCGTCGGCAGCGACGGGAAAGCGTTGGGAACGCCCGGCCGGGGCGCGCCCACCTTCGGGGCGAACTGGATCGAGAATCCCCGACTCGAGCCATTCAAGATCTTCGAAGGCGCCGCACCAAGCGCCGATGATCATGTCGTCATCGACCGCGGCAGCGCGAAGAAAGGTCATCTGAAGGTGGGCGACACCATCACGGTGCTACTGCCCAAGGGACCACCGACACCGTTTCATCTGGTCGGCATCGCCAAGTTCGGGACGGCCGACAGCCCGCTCGGAGCCAGCTTCGCCCTGTTCACGCTTCCGACCGCAGAGAGGGTGCTCACCGAACCCGGAAAGATCGGTGCCATCAAGGTCCAGGCCAAGCCGGGGGTCTCGCAGCAACAGGTGACGGGTGCAGTGCAGAAGGCCATGCCCGCCGGCATCGAGGTCGTCACCGGCGAGCAGATCACCAAGGAGAACCAGAACGAGGCCGCACAATCCATCAGTCAGTTCACGATCATCTTCAGCGCGTTCTCCTCGATCGCGCTGATCGTCGGCGGATTCGTGATCTACAACACCTTCTCGATCATCGTCGCCCAGCGGACACGGGAGATGGCGCTCCTGCGAGCCATCGGCGCCGGGCGCCGTCAGGTGATCACGTCGGTCGTGCTCGAAGCGCTGGCCGTCGGAGTGATCGCATCGGGAGCCGGCATCCTGGGAGGGATCGCCGTCGCCGCCGGACTGAAGGCGTTGTTCAGCGCCTTTGGCTTCGACCTGCCGGCCACCGGGCTGATCGTGACACCCGCCACCGTGATCGTCGGCCTGACCGTCGGGATCGTCGTCACGACTGTCGCCGCCGTTGCCCCTGCCGTTCGCGCGTCCCGGGTTCCTCCCATTGCTGCGCTGCGCGAGTCCGCGGCCGAGAGCGTCACGGTGTCGGTCAAGCGCATCGCCGCCGGCGCCGTCAGCACTGCGCTTGGCATGGGCATCGTCTTCTGGGGGGTCTTCGGCACGGCGCCCTTGGGGCTCGTGATCCTGGGCGCCCTGTTCCTCATCGCGGGGACAGTGCTGATCGGCCCGCTTGTGGCTCGGCCGATGAGCGCGGTGCTGGGTCAACCCGCGGCCGCCCTTTGCGGCGTCACCGGCAAGCTGGCGCAGGAGAACGCCATGCGCAACCCGCGCCGGACGTCGAACACGGCCTCCGCGCTGCTCATCGGCGTCGGCGTGGTGAGCCTCCTGACCGTCCTGTACGCGTCGTTCCGTCAGTCCATCGACGACCGGATTCAGGAGTCGTTCATCGGTGATGTGACGATCACGGCCGGCGCGTTTGGGAACGGGGGCGTGAGCCCTGACCTCGAGAGCCGGTTGCGCGCACTTCCCGAAGTCGAGGTTGCGGCACCGGAACGATTTGCGACGGCCGACGTCGACGGCTCGAAGACTTTTGTCACGGCGATCGACCCCGTCGCGCTGCCCAAGGTGCTCAACCTCAATGTGCGCGAGGGCAATCTCGCCGATCTCGGTACGGACAAGGTCGCGGTGCAGCTGAAGGAAGCCAAGGCGAAACACTGGAAGGTCGGCGAGTCGGTGAAGATCCGGTTCGCCGAGACGGGTGAAAAGGCGTTCACGATCGCCGCGATTTTCGATCGCCAAAATCTGGCCAGTGACGTCGTGGTGAGCACTGCCACCTTCGATGCCAATGTGCCGAACACGCTCGACGCCTTCATCTTTGTGAAGTTCAAGAGCGGCGTGCCGCTGGATCAAGCGCGCGCCGCGGTCGAGGCCGCGGCCAAGCCATTCGCGAATGCGAAGGTTCAGGACCAGTCGCAGCTGAAGCAGGAGTTCGAATCGAACATCCAGACCATCTTTGCGATGGTGCTCGTGCTGTTGACGCTCTCGATCGGCATTGCGCTGCTCGGCATCGCGAACACCTTGCGGCTGTCCGTCTACGAACGCATCCGCGAACTCGGCCTGCTGCGCGCGATCGGCATGACCCGGTCGCAGGTTCGGTCGGCCCTGCGGTGGGAGTCGATGATCATCGCGCTCTTCGGAACGCTGGGCGGGATGGTGCTCGGCCTCTTCTTCGGTTGGGCCGCCGTCCAGGGCATCAGCAAGAGCACCGAGATCTCGTTCGTCCTGCCCATCGGCCTGTTGATCACGATCGCAATCGTCGGTGCGCTCGCGGGGGTGCTGGCCGCGATCCGTCCTGCCAGCCGGGCGGCCAAGCTCGATCTGCTGCAAGCGATCGCAACGGAGTAGTCGTGCCCGCGGGCTATTCGGGGACGCCGTTGGCGAAGAAGCTCGGGATCAAAGAAGGTCACGCCGTGGCGTTGCTCGGCGCGCCAGCAGGTTTCGAAGTCGAGGGGATGCCGGACGCAGTCAGCGTCCGCACCGCGGCGCGCGGCACCAACGACGTGATCGTGTCGTTCCACACTGAGCGGGCCGATCTCGAGCAGAGGGTGCCGAAGCTGCTCGACATCCTCGATGTCGATGGCGGCCTGTGGATCGCGTGGCCGAAGAGGGCCAGCAAGGTTCCGACCGACATCACCGAGGACACGGTGCGGGAGGTGTTCCTGCCGCTCGGTCTCGTCGACAACAAGGTGTGCGCAGTGACCGACATCTGGTCCGGCCTCCGAGTCGTCTGGCGCAAAGAAAACCGCGGCAAATCCAGTGCATAGCGACACATTTTTGTGTCGTGGTGCACTGGATTTGCCGAGGACCTAACGGAGGTCGCGGAGGAGGACTTCTTGGCTGATCGTCGCGAGGTGCACGCCCTCCTTGTCGAAGACGTGTCCCAAACTCAACCCGCGTGAGCTCATGATGCCGTGGCACGTGAATTCCTGCAGATGCCAATCGTTCGCGCGAATCGGGCGATGGAACCAGATGGCGTGATCGAGCGACGCACTCCAGAAGGGAAACTCCACGTCCCAGTCTCCCGCCTTGCGCTCTGGATGCAAGAGCGCGACGACCGCGTCGGTGGGCAGGTCGTCTGACATGTACGCGAGGGCGCAGGCATTGAGCGCGCGATCGTCTCCCACGGTGTCGAGCATGCGCAGCCATGCGATGGCGGGGCCGCTCTCCGCCGACGCGAACTTGCGCTCGAACATCTGCATCCACGCCGTGCCTTCGAGCGCGTCCGGCGGCGGAACGCGTGGAGGCTCTGCGATCTGCATGTCGGGAGCGGGCTCGTCGATCTGGAAGCTGGCGGCCATGTTGAGGATGGCGCCGATCGACTGACGGGCGATCACCGATCTCGTTACGAACGAGCGGCCATTGCGGATGCGGTCGACCTCGAAGCGGATCGGCTCCTCGTGATCGCCACGACGGATGAAGTACGCGTGCAGCGAGTGCACCCGAAACTTCGGGTCGACCGTGAGCAGCGCGGCCCGAAGGGCCTGGGCCACGATCTGGCCGCCGTAGAGCCCTCCCCACGGGTACTTCGGGCCGATTCCGACGAAGGTGTCCGGACCGTGGGGCTCGAGGTTCATCATCGTGGCGAAGTCCATGAAGGTGCGCAGTATCGCGGCAAACTCAACCCGTGCTGTTCGCCGACCTCGTCGCGACCTCGACCGCGATGACCTCGACGTCGTCGCGCTCGGCGAAGGTGGCCGCGCTGGCCGACCTGCTCACTCGGCTATCGCCTGATGAGATCGTCGTCGCGGTGAGCACGCTCACCGGCGCGCCCCGTCAAGGCAAGATCGGCGTCGGCTGGCGAGGTGCGTTCGCGGTCGACACAACGGCGGCCACCGATCCGACGTTGACGATTCTCGATGTCGACGCCGCCATCGAGGCGCTGGCCGCCACGACAGGAGCAGGCTCGGCGGCAGCGCGGTCCGCCCTGCTCGTCGATCTCTTTTCGCGGGCGACGCACGACGAGGGCGAGTTCCTCCGGCGTCTTCTCGTGGGCGAATTACGCCAAGGTGCGCTCGCGGGCGTCATGACCGATGCCGTGGCGCGGGCCGCGGGTCTACCGATCGCCGCGGTACGCCGGGCAGCGATGTTCGCCGGCGACCTGTCGACCGCCGCCGCCGCGGCCCTCACTGAAGGCGCAGACGGATTGGCGGCGTTCGCACTGCAACCACTCCATCCGGTGCAGCCGATGCTGGCGGCTTCGAGTGCATCAGTCGCCGACGCCGTCGCGCTGTTCGAACAGTCGTCAGTCGAGTGGAAGCTCGACGGCATCCGCCTACAAGTACATCGGAGTGGCGACGATGTCCGTCTCTTCACTCGCAACCTGAACGATGTGACCGAGCAACTGCCGGCGCTCGCCGAGGTGGTCCGCTCGCTTCCGGCGAGTGAGTTCATCCTCGACGGCGAGGCCGTCGCCGGCGAGGTGCGGTTCTTCGATTGCCTCTCGCTCAATGGTGAGAACCTCGTCGACCGGCCGCTGCTCGAGCGCCTCGGCGCACTCGAAGGCGTGGCCGCCCGATGGCGGGTGCCGGGCATCCTCACCACCGACGCCGACATGGCGGAGCGATTTCTCGAGGAGGCGATCGCCGCGGGCCATGAAGGCGTGATGGTCAAGGACGCGTCATCGCCGTACGAAGCGGGCCGCCGTGGCGCGTCGTGGCGCAAGGTGAAACCGGTGAGGACGCTCGATCTCGTGGTGCTCGCAGTCGAATGGGGCAGCGGTCGTCGCACCGGCTGGCTCTCGAACATCCACCTCGGTGCCCGAGGGCCCGACGGCGAATTCCTGATGGTCGGCAAGACGTTCAAGGGCATGACCGATGAGATGTTGCGCTGGCAGACCGAGACGTTTCAGGAGTTGAAGACCGAAGAAAAGGGGCACGTGGTGTACGTCCGTCCGGAAAAAGTCGTGGAGATTGCACTCGACAGCGCGATGGAGTCCACGCGATACCCCGGCGGCGTCGGACTGCGTTTCGCCCGAGTGCGGCGCTACCGGCCCGACAAGTCACCCGAGGAGGCCGACACGATCGACGCGGTGCGGGCGCTACTCCCGCAGCGGTGATTCCGGAGGTGGCGCTTCGATGATCAGCCTCGGGCCGCGGTCGTAGGTCAGGTAGTTCCACGCCCAGTTGAGGAACACCGACAAGCGATTGCGAAAGCCGACCAAGGTCACAAGGTGGAGGCCGAGCCAGGCCACCCACGCCGGGGTTCCCCACAGACGGATGTGCAGCGGAAGCTCGGCCACTGCGGCTCGGCGGCCGATCGTGGCCATCGTCCCTATGTCGCGGTAGCGAAACGACTTGTGCCGAGGTTGCGCGATCTCGCGGGCGGCGTGCCGAGCGGATTGCATCGCGACCTGAGCGAGCATCGGGAGCAATTCACCATCCGACCCGGTGATCGCGGCGATGTCGCCGATCGCGAACGCGTTGTGCTGTCCTTCGATCCGCAGATCAGGGCCGACAGCGATTCGCCCCCCGCGGCGAGTGGGAACGCCGAGCGCTTCCGCCAGCGGGTTGGCCCGCACCCCCGCGGCCCAGATGAGCGTGTGGGACGCGAGCTCCTCACCAAACTTCAACGCGACGCGGGTCGGCGTGACCCGCACCACGGCCTCACCCGTGCGGACCTCGACCCCCATCTCGGTGAGGCGCTCGCTGGCGTGACGTTGCGACGGCGACGAGAACGGCTGCAACACCGTGTCGGCCATCTCGACGAGCAGGATGCGAGCCCGGCTCACGTCGAGGGTTGGGAAGTCCCTGCGCAGCACCATGGCGAACAGCTCCGACAGCGCGCCCGCGACTTCGACACCCGTCGGACCGCCGCCCACGACCACGAAACACAGCGCGCCGTCGTCGATCAACGACGGGTCGGCATCAGCGGCCTCGAATCGTTCGAGCACGTGATTGCGCAACGCGATCGCGTCGGTGAGCGCGTAGAGCGGGAACCCGTACTGCGCTGCGCCTTCGACGCCGAAGTACGCCGCGCTGGCACCGGCCGCGACGATGAGGTGGTCGAAGGCGAGGGAGCCGCGATCGAGGCGGAGGGTGTTCGTGGCCCAATCGACGCCGGTGACGCGTGCCTGACGGAACGACACGTTGTCCTGTCGCTGGAAGATTCCTCGTACCGCGTACGCGACGTCCGCGGCGTTCAATCCGGCGGTCGCGACTTGATAGAGCAGCGGTTGGAACGTGTGATAGTTGTGCTGGTCGACGATCGTGACATGCACCGGGGCGCCGTCGAGCTCCTTGGCGGCGGCGAGGCCACCGAAGCCGGCTCCGACGATGACTACCTCTGACACGTCGGGCACCAATAGGTCGTACGCGCCTGCTCACCTTGTCGCTGCGCCAGAATCGGCGTTCCACAGCGACGGCATGGACGCCGAGCACGGCGATACACGTTGCGTGGCCGGGTGCCGCCGCGAGCACTCGCACGCAGCAAGTTCGACGCGGTCGCGATGAGCGCCCTCTTCGTGTCGCGGTCGACGTCAGCCGCGGAGCGAAACGGGTCGACGCCACAGAGGAACAGCGTCTCGTTCTTCCAGATGTTGCCGATCCCGCTCGCCACTCGCTGGTCGAGGAGTACGACGCCGATCTCCGCATCGGTCATGCGGTCGACGGCCGTCTCGATGTCGCCGGCGGTAAGGGTGTCGCTGGTGAGGTCGGGGCCGAGGTGGGCGACATTCGCCTCCGCCACCGGGTTGGTCTCGAGCGCGACGACCGGCGCAGCGAAGCACACGGCCGTCCATCCTTCGACCTCCACGACTGCACGCGCCAGATGCGCCGGCTTCTGCCAGCGTTCGCCGGCGCGATAGAGATGCCACGAGCCAGTCATGCGCATATGCGTGCGCAACGTCGTTCCACCCGCGAATCGGATGACGAGGTGCTTACCAACAGCTTCGACGGCATCGATGGTCGTGCCCGGCCGCGGCCGTTTGCCGACGGCGCGCGGTGCTTCGAAGCGAACCAGAGGCTGACCGACGAGCGCTGGCCGCAGTCGGTTGGCCGTGCGATGGATGGTGTCGCCTTCGGGCACTACCTCTTGGAACCCCGGTACACGAGGCCCTTGTAGCCGTCGACGAACCCAGCCTCCCGCAGTTGCCCGGCCGCGACGTCGACCTCGCGCACCGGTTCCCCGTTGACCTTGCGGATCTCGAGGGATCGATAGCGCCCGCGGTCCACGAGCGCGCGCAACGCCGGTGCCCATCCATCGGGGCCGAACGTCACCAGGCTGTGTCCTCCCCGTTCGAGATAGGCGGCGAGCTCGCCGTCGATCAGCACGACATGCGCACCCGCGGCGCGCGCCGGTCGTCCGTCCGACTCCGG
Source organism: Acidimicrobiaceae bacterium (assembly GCA_041166685.1). GTDB lineage: Bacteria > Actinomycetota > Acidimicrobiia > Acidimicrobiales > JACDCH01 > DASUCS01. Next base: position 16,615 of record JBEEGD010000563.1, read on the forward strand.
CCACGGCAACGACGCGCCGTAGGGCTGCCCCGGGTCAGTGGCCGCGAGCACCACCGGCGCAGCGTTTTGCTCGCGGAACGAGCGGAGCCGGTCGACGGCGCCCGGAACCGCGAACTGCGCGGCTCCCAAGCCGGCCACGAAGTACCCGCGGCGCACCCGGCCTCGTTCCTCGAGCGCCTTGAGCACTGGGTACACGCCCGCGAACCCACCCTCGAGCCCTTCACCGAGCGCCGCCTCGCGGGTGAGCACGCCATAGCGCTCGAGCAACTGGAGCGCGCGGGCGTGCGCCGCTTCGGTGACGGGCGGCCGTGGTTCGAGCAACGGCGCGACGAGGGACCAGCGCCCAGAACCAGCGGGCGGGCCGAGACGGGCAAGCCGGCCGGGCCGCGGGCGTGACGACGGCCGCGCCGCCCGCCGACCCGGGCGCGCGGTGAGGTAGGCCCGCAGCGGCGCGAGCGAATCGTTGGTGACGAGACCGGCCCAGACGAGATCCCACAGTGCGGTGAGCACCTCGCGGTCGTCATACCCGAGACCCGCCGCCGCGGCCGCCTGCACGAGCTCAGGCCAGAACGACGTGCCTCGCGACTCGAGGTGAGCGAGCAACGCATGGTGCCCAGGGCCCAGATCGATCTCCGCCGGTGCGGGTACGAGCAGGGGCGCTTGGTCGCGGAACACCAGCCGCACCCGTCCGTCGGACGCGCCAATGGCACCCGCACCGATCCACACGACGTCGCCCGAAGTGCACAACGTGTCGAGATCGGAGGACCGGTACTCCGCGAGCCGCGCGGGTAGCACATCGGCCTCGAGGACCGACGCGGGGATCGCGGCACCCGACAACATCCCGAGCACCTCGACAACGCTGTCGGTCCCGCGGCGAGAAGGCGGTAGCGCCGTCGACCCAACGCCGTGCCACGCGGGCAGGAAGCGGGCGAGCGCTCGACCATCGACGGGCTCGACCTCTCGGCGCAAGGCCGCCAGCGACCGTTGCCGGAGCTGCCGCAGCACGTCGTCGTCACACCACTCGCGCTCGACACCGTCGGGGCGGAACTCGCCTCGCACCAATCGGCCGTCGCGCTCGAGCCGCTCGAGCACCGGCGCGACGCGATCGATGCCGACGCCGAGATGCGCACCGACGTGTGCGCTGAGGAACGGACCATGCGTTCGGGCGTAGCGGGCGACGAGGTCGACCATGGGTTGGTCGACGGGATCGGTGAAGGCCGCGGGCAGCCCCATCGGCAGGGCCACACCAAGGGCGTCGCGCAGGCGGGCCGCGTCCTCGGCGGCCGCAAGGCGCGTTTCTCCGGCGATTGCCACCTCGATCGCGCGTCGTTCGCGGACCAGCTGCTCGCTCCACGACGCGGGGTCGGAGACGGAGCGTGCATCGAGGTCGGTGGCCGTCATCGGTCCGAGTAGGCGCAGCAGATCGTGTAGCTCGTCGGCATCGCGGGCGCGGCGCCCGTCGACCAGGTGTTGCAGCTCGAGCTCGAGGTCGGCAAGGACTCCGGCGTCAAGCAGGTCCCGGAGCTCTTCCGCACCGAGCAGATCGCGCAACAGGCCGCGGTCGAGGGCGAGAGCGGCGGCGCGGCGCTCAGCCATCGGCGCGTCACCCTCGTACATGTAGGCCGCGATCCACGAGAAGACGAGCGATTGTGCGAACGGGGAGGCGTGCTGGGTGTCGACCGGGACCACGCGAATGGCGCGCGACCGCAGGTCGGCAAGGACCGTGCGCAACGCGGGCACGTCGAACACGTCGTTGATGCATTCGCGCGTGGTCTCGAGCAGGATCGGAAACGTGGGGTGGTTGCTCGCCACAGACAGCAACCCGGCGGCTTTCTGGCGTTGTTGCCAGAGCGGCGTGCGCTGGTCGGGACGGCGACGAGGGAGCAACAACGCGCGAGCGGCGCATTCGCGAAAGCGCGACGCGAACAGGGCAGTGTTGGGCAGCTGCGCGATGACGAGATCGTCGACTTCATCGGGATCGATGAGCAGCTCCTCGATCGGCATCTCGTCGATGGCTTCGGGCAGGCGCAGCACGATGCCGTCGTCGCTCCACAGGAGCTCGACGTCGATCCCCCACCGCTCAGACAGTCGGGCCTGCAGCGCCATGGCCCACGGGGCGTGCACCTGTGCGCCGAACGGCGACAGCACGCACACACGCCAGTCGCCGATCTCATCGCGGAAACGTTCGACGACGATCGTGCGATCGTCGGGCACCGCACCGGTGGCCTCGGCTTGCTCATCGAGGTAGCCGACGAGGTTCGTGGCCGCTCGAAGGTCGAGGCCGAACTCGGTGTGCAGTCGATCGATGGCCGGCGGCCCCCATCCCCGCACGGTGCGCACGAATTCGCCGACCGCCCGACCGAGCTCCAACGGGCGACCCGGCCCGTCACCGTGCCAGAACGGCATCTTCCCTGGCAGGCCCGGCGCCGGCGTGACGATCACACGCTCGAATGTGATGTCTTCGATGCGCCATGTCGATGCACCGAGCAGGAATGTCTCTCCCGGACGCGACTCGTAGACCATCTCTTCATCGAGCTCGCCGACGCGGGTGCCATCGGGGAGGAACACACCGAACAGCCCACGGTCGGGGATCGTGCCCCCACTCGTGACCGCCAGACGCTGCGCCCCAGCGCGACCCCGAATGATGCCGCTGACGCGATCCCAGACGATGCGGGGCCGCAGCTCTGCGAACTCGTCACTGGGATAGCGGCCGGAGAGCAAGTCGAGCACCGTCGCGAGCACGTCGTCGGACAGCTCCGCGAAGTTCGCCGATCGCCGGACGAGCGCGGCGAGCTCTTCGAGCTTCCATTCGTCGAGCGCGCACATCGCGACGATCTGTTGCGCAAGCACGTCGAGTGGATTGCGCGGGTAGCGCGTGTGCTCGACGAGGCCTTCGCGCATGCGTTGCACGACCACGGTGGCTTCGACCAGATCGGCGCGGTGCTTGGGAAACAACTTCCCTCGGCTCGGTTCACCGACTTGGTGTCCAGCGCGGCCGATGCGCTGAAGCCCCGATGCAACCGAGCGCGGCGACTCGACCTGCACGACGAGATCGACGGCACCCATGTCGATGCCGAGCTCGAGGCTCGATGTGCAGACGAGACCACGCAAACGTCCCGACTTCAACTCGTCTTCGATCTGCAGCCGGCGTTCGCGTGACAGTGATCCGTGGTGGGCTCGCACCAGCTCTTCGGCGGGTGCGTCGGACGGCGGCTTCCCGCTCGCTTCCGCGGCCGCGTTCTCGCCTTCGAATTTCAACTCGTTGAGCCGCGTGGCCAGTCGCTCGGCCAGGCGCCGGGAGTTCACGAAGATGAGCGTCGACCGGTGCGACTCGACGAGCTCGAGGAGTCGGGGATGCATCGCCGGCCAGATCGACCGCCGCGCCGGCCCTGCTGCCGCCGGACCGCTGACTGGCTCTTCGATGATCTCGCCGAGAGCGCCCATGTCGTCGACGGGGACGATCACCTCGACGTCGAGCGGCTTGCGCATGCCCGCATCGACGATGGTCACGGGTCGTGGCTTGCCGTCGTGGCCCCGACCGCCCAGGAAGCGGGCGATCTCATCCAGCGGGCGTTGCGTGGCGGACAGCCCGATCCGCTGTGGTGATTGGTCGCAGATTGCCTCGAGGCGCTCGAGCGTCAACGAAAGATGCGCGCCTCGCTTCGTGGCCGCCACCGCGTGGATTTCGTCGATGATGACGGCGTCGACGTTGCGCAATGTCTCGCGGGCCTGCGACGTAAGCATGAGGTACAGCGATTCGGGCGTCGTGATCAGGAGGTCGGGCGGGTTGCGCACGAGCCGGCGACGCTCGTCGGATGCGGTGTCGCCAGTACGCATGCCAACCGAGGGCTCCTGGACGGTCAGCCCGAGACGCTCCGCGGCGAGGCGGCTGCCGAGCAGCGGGGCGCGCAGGTTCCTCTCGACGTCGACCGCCAGCGCCCGCAATGGTGAGACATAGAGGAGTCGAGTCCGCCGCACCTTCTCGGGCGCCGGCTCGCTCATCAGGCGATCGATGCCCCACAGGAACGCGGCCAGGGTCTTGCCGGAGCCGGTCGGCGCGAGGATCAACGTGTGATCGCCGGCAGCGATGGCCGGCCAACCCTGCGCCTGGGCCTCGGTGGGCGCGGAAAAGCTCGACTCGAACCACGCCCTGACGGGCGGCGAGAAACGATCCAGACCGATTCGAATGACTCTACGGGAGGGGTGCGACAGTGAGATCGGCCTTACAATCCTCGCGTGGCCGAGTACGTCTCCCCCGAGTGGCATCCCGCCTTCGAGGAGTACTGCGAGACGATCTTCGAGCTCCGTGAGGACGACGTCGACGTCATCCAGGCGCGGGTGGCGGAGCGGCTCGAGATCTCACGACCGGCCGTGTCCGAGATGATCAAGCGGATGGAGGTCGAGGGCCTCGTCCAGCTCACACGCGGCACGATCACACTGACCGACAGCGGACTGCGCCTCGCCGAACGCATCGTGCGCCGCCATCGCCTCGCCGAACGATTCCTCACCGACATCCTCGGGCTGTCGTGGGCCGAAGCGCACAAGGAAGCCGGCAAGTGGGAGCACGTGATCTCGGAGAACGTCGAGGCCGCGATCACGCGCGTCCTCGACAATCCCACCACCTGCCCCCACGGAAATCCGATACCGGGAAGCGACTATGCGGCGCCGGCGACCGTGCCCCTCGTCGATCTCGTCGTGGGCAGCGGGTTCACCGTGTCTCGCATTCCGGAGGAGCTCGAGTTCTCACCTGGCTTGCTCGAGTTCCTCGAAGAGGCCGAGGTGTTGCCTGGCCGACACGGCATCATCACGGCCACGTCACCCGACGGCACCACCACCGTCGAGATCGCCGGCCGCCACGTCGGCATCGGCTCCTTCGCTTCGAAGCGAATCCTCGTCACCTCGGGCTGAGCTGCTCCACCAAGAGGCGTCGTTGGACTTGGCCGGTGGAAGCCGTGCGCGGGATCTCATCGACCACTTCCAAGCGACGCGGATGCTTGAACGACGCCAGCACGCCGTCGCAATGAGCGCGCAACTCGTCGAGCGTCACTGATCCCACGACGACAGCGCAAACCACCTCGCCCCATGTCGTGTCGGGCAGACCGACCACGGCGACATCGACGACCGCAGGATGGTGCGCAAGCACCGCTTCGACCTCGTACGGCGCGACGGTCTCCCCGCCCGTGCGGATGACGTCACGGGCCCGACCGACGATCGACAGGTAGCCCTCATCGTCGACGTCTGCGAGATCACCGGTCGGGAACCAGCCATCGACGAACTGGTCGGGCTCACCGAAGTAGCCGTCGAACAGCAACGGGCCTCGCACCAGAAGCTCACCGTCTTGAGCGATACGCACCGACGTCGACGGTGACGGCACCCCGACGCTCCCGGGCTTGCGGTGGATGTCGCCCTGCTCGAGTGAGGACACGTTGCCCGCCTCGGTCGAACCGTAGAACACACGGACACAGGCTGAAGGGAGCAGCCGCTCGATCGCTTCGAGCAACTCGATCGGGGTCGCCGACGTCCCCGTGTCGGCGAACCGGAGCGACGACAGGTCCGCGCCGGGAGATTCGAGGATGCGACGCCACAACGCAGGCACTGCGTTGATCCTCGTCGCCCGATGCCGGGCAACGGCGGCGCAGATCGTGGCGGCGTCGGTGGAGTCGACAAAGACGACGCTGTCGCGCGCTTGCCATTGCTGCAATGCGATCGTCCAGGCCGCCATGTGGAACAGCGGGTACGGACACACCATCGCGCCCCGCGGCTCGAGCTGTGCCCCTGGATGAGAACGCAGAAAGTTGGCTCGATGCGACAGCACCACACCCTTTGGACGTCCAGTGCTTCCGCTCGTGAAGAAGATGACGTGCGGGTCGCACTCTGACACTGGCGATGAGACGTCGCCGTCGTCGCCGGTGTCGACGATGTCGCCCTCGCGGACGACAAGCGTCGGTTGCGCGACCGCGATGATCTCTTCAACCTCGGCATCAGTGAGGAGTGGGCTGACGGGTACGAACACCGCTCCGAGCTTGGCCAGCGCCGCGAACAGCGGCACGACCGCGAGGTTGGTTCCGCTGCGCACCACCACCCGATCGCCGGCGGTCACCGACAACGATCGAGCAATGCGATTGGCGGCACGATCGATTTCCCCGAAGGTCAACGTCCTGTCACCGAGTGCGACCGCGACTCGGTCGGGAACCGCACGAGCGGCGTTGCGAAAGATGTCGCCGATGAGCAGGTCTTGCGGCATCAGAACGGTGATCTTAGAGTCACAGAACAGTGGTTCGTCTGACGGAGACCCTGGCCCGGAGGGCAATCGAACGCGCTGTCGGCGACCGCCAGGCGGAGTACGTCGAGGAGATGCAACGCATCGTCGACGCGACCTACTCGCTGATCGAGCAGACGGGCGGCCTCGACCCTTCGCTACGCGACATCTTGCGGGCGACCGGGTTGTCGACGCAGGCGTTCTACAAGTACTTCCAGTCCAAGGACGAGCTCTTCCTCGTCTTGCTCGACGACGGCCGCCGGCAGCTCCTCGACTACCTCGAACACCGCATGCAGCGCGCCACCACCAACGAGGACAGAGCGCGGGCATGGATCGAGGGGGTCCTCGCGCAGGCATCGCGCCCGGAGGTCGCATCGCGGACGCGACCCTTCATGGCCAACCAGGATCGGTTGGCGGACGCGTTCCCCGACGAGCATCGGGCCACCGTCGATCTCTTGGTCGATCAGCTCGCCGGCATCATTGGCCACGAAGATGCTGAGGCGGTCTATCACCTCGCGTTTGGCGCGTTGCACGCCCACCTGACGCGGCGCACCGCTCCGTCCAAGAAGGAGATCAACCACCTCGTGACCTTTGCGCTCAACGGGATCACGGCATGACGGAACGCGTCCTCGGACCGATCGGTAGCAAGGTCGTCTTCGAGGACGACCGCGTTCGGGTCTGGATCCTCAAGCTCGCGCCGGGCCAGGAGAGCGCGACCCATCAACACGACCTCGATCACCTGCTCATCCAAGTGGTGGGCGACCGCATCGCCGTCGTGCCCGAACCCGATTCCGCCAGTCCGTACAAGGACTACCTGGAGGCCGACGTGATTCCGGGCGCCGTCACGTTCGTGCCCCGGGGCGGAATCGAAACGGCCCGCAACATCGGGCAACAGCCGTACCGGGAGATCATCGTCGAGCTGAAGGACCGCTGACCATCACGCTGCGCCGATGACGCCACCGTCGACCTCGAGTCTCCCTGACCGCGGCACGGGGTACGGGTTCGGCCACGGAACCGACCGCCTTCGTCTTCGCTCCGGCACCGCTGCTCACGGTCACGATCGAGCACGTACGCGCCGGCGACGAGATCCACCTGCACCCAGGGGGGCAAGGTGTGTGGCTCGCGCGGATGCTCGTCGTCCTCGGCATGCCGACCTCGCTGTGCGGCACGTTCGCCGGCGAGGCCGGGCGCGTGATCCAGGCGCTGATCTCCGACGAGGGAATCCGGGCCAGTTCGATCGCGGCTCCCGGTACCAACGGGGTGTACATCCACGATCGACGGAACGGCAGCCGGGTTCCTGTCGCACAGATGAACGCAGACCCTCTGCACCGACACGAGCTCGACGAGTTCTACGGTCGGGCGTTCGTCGAGGGGATCGAAGCCGACGTGTGCCTGCTGGCGGGTCCGTCGGAGGCCGACATCCTCCCACCGAGCATCTACGAGCGCTTGGCGGGTGACCTCACGGCCAATCAGAAGGTCGTCGTCGCGGACCTATCGGGAGACGAGTTGAAGGCGGTGATCGCGGGCGGGGTCGCCGTACTGAAGGTCAGTGAAGAGGAACTGCTCGCCGGAGGTTGGGTCACCGACACGAGCCTGCCCACGGTCGCGGACGCGATGCGGACGCTCGCCTCCTCGGGCGCGGCGAACGTCGTCGTGTCGCGGGCCGAGCGCCACGCAGTGGCTCTGCTGCAGGACGGTCGATTCGTCGAGGCCACCGGTCCGACATTGCAACCCGTCGACGCCCGCGGTGCCGGAGACTCCATGACCGCCGGGATTGCGGCGTCACTCGCACGCGGATGCACGATCGAGGACGGCCTGCGACTGGGCGTTGCCGCGGGAAGCCTCAACGTCACCCGTCGCGGGCTGGCGACGGGCAATCGCGGTGACATCGAGCGGCTCGCGAAGCACGTCACGGTTCAGCGGGTCGAGATCGCATGACGCGCACACTCATCACCAACGACGACGGGATCGACAGCCCGGGCATCGTGCGACTGGCGCAGGCCGCACTCGAGTGCGGGCTCGATGTCATCGTGGCGGCACCGAGCTGGGACAGCAGTGGTAGCAGCGCGTCGCTCACCGCCGTACAGAAGGATGGTCAGTTCCTCGTCGAGAAGCGCGAGATCAAAGGGCTCGACGGTGTGCCGGCCTTCGCGGCCGAGGCCGCACCGGGGTTCATCGTCACCGCAGCGACGCACGGTGCCTTCGGACCCCGATCCGACGTCGTGCTGTCGGGCATCAACTGTGGCGCCAACACCGGGCACGCGGTTCTGCACTCGGGGACCGTGGGCGCGGCGCTCACCGCGTCGACTCATGGGTGCCGGGCGATGGCGATCTCGATGGTCGCGGCCCGACCAGACCATTGGGAGACGGGAGCGATGGTGGCACAAGAAGTTGTGCCGTGGCTCTTGGGGCAACCGGTCGCCGTCGTGCTCAACGTCAACGTTCCGGACGTGCCCTTTGAACGGCTCGCAGGCATCGCGCGAGCACGGTTGGCACCGTTCGGTGCCGTGCAGATCAACGTGACCGACGTCGGTAAGGGCTACATGAAGATGGAGCACTCCGAGATCGAGGCTGAGCCCGAAGAGGACACGGACGTCGCGCTGTTGCAGCGCAATTACGCAACAGTCACGCCGTTGCTCGCGGTGTGTGAGGCCGGGGGCGTCGACGTTTCAGTCCTCGAGAGGGTCGGAGCGCTCGCTTAGACGGCAATGTCGAGCGACGGGCGGTAGCGCGCGATCTCGGCAAGCACCTCGTGAATCGGATGTTCGTTCAAGGACTTGATGAGGACGTCGTCGTGGTCACCGCCATCATCGAGCAACGGAAAGACCTGCTGGGTGATAGCCGCCTCGAACCTCGGCGCCCATTTCCGAGCGCCGAGGCGAGCGGTCGTCGAGCAGTTGTCGATCATGTACGCCACGCCACGGGCGTGCATGTACGGGAAGAGCGAGTCAACCGCCTCGATCACCGATTCGTTGGCGATCTCGGACCATGGATGACCAGCGGCACTGAACGCATCGACCTGCGCCACCATCGCGCCGCAGAACACGCCCGCCGTCATGGGATCGATGGTCACCTCGAGTTCGTCGCGCTGTTCTCTCACCGCTCGTCCCACCGTCCACATGCGGCTGCCGTCGACCGTGGACATCGGGTGCTGTGACAACCGCCGGGACGCAAGGTTCACACTGGCGATCTCGTTACCGGACGCGACCTCGTCGTAGAGCTCCGCGATCAAGGGTGCGAAGGCGCGGTATGTGACGCAGTAAGCGTCCTCAAAGGTCCGGCGGTCGTCGCCACTGAACTCGTCGATCACGGCCCGCAGTCCGCCGTGCGAGATCGCGCTGGCGAGGGGACCGGTCATGCATTCCGTCGAGCGGACGAACGCGCGCTGCGGCGAGTCGCCCAGCTCCACGCAGCGGCGGTACACGGCCTCGGCGATCGCGTGCGGAATGCCGAGCAGGATTGCTCGTTCACCGGCGATGTCCGAGAGGTACTCCGACTCGAGCGTGGTCTCGAAGATGAACGGCGCGCCGATCGCCACCGCCCAACCCAACGCAACATCCGTTGCCCGTCCGTCTGCGTCGGCGTAGACGGCGACACTGGCGTTGATGCCGGCGCCGTCGATGTCGCGTCCCTGCTCGTACAAACGGCGGACCGATGCGCCCATGCCCTTCGGGCACACCGCGATCACCGACGTGTCGCGAGGGAAGTCGCGGCCTTCCGCCCGCAGGTGCGCGAGCAGGTAGCCGTGCGAAAGACCGACGATCGCACCGGGGGCCAGCGCGGCGAAGATCTCCTTGTGCAGCTCGGCAAGAGCGGCGTCGGCGATGAGCAGGATCACGAGGTCGGAGCCGCGGACCACGTCGAGCATCTCGCCGACGACGAATCCGGCTGCGGTTGCTTCCGTCCACGACGCCGACCCCGGACGCAGGCCGACACGGACTTCGATGTCGGTCTCGACCAGCGAATCGCGCAAGTTCATCGCCTGCGCCCGGCCCTGCGAACCCCATCCGATCACTCCGATGCGGCGTATCCCGGCGAAGGCCCGCGGAAGTCGTGGGAACAAGCGGCGCCCACCCGCGAGCACGCGCTCCGTAGTGCCGTTGAGGTCGATGTCGATGAGGTCAAAGACGTTCGATTCCATGCGTCCGTTGTACGCTGCGAGCCGTGTTGCGTACAGCGAAACGATCGCAATCTGACATTGCGCAAAGTGCAACATGAGGGAGTACGACTCGCTCCGCCTGTTCGTCGAACTGGCGCGCACGTTGCACTTCGGCCGGGCAGCTCGGTCGTGTCACGTCAGTCCATCGGCGCTGAGCCGCTCGATGCAACGGCTCGAGGCTCAGCTCGGTGAACCGCTCTTCGAGCGTGAACATCATCAGGTGTCGCTCACACCGGCGGGTGACGCGTTCCGCCGGCACGCGACCGCCGTCCTCGAGGAGTGGGCTGGCTTCGAAGAAGCGCGCTCGCTCAGCGAGGGCGCTCTCAGCGGAACGGTTCACGTGTACTGCACGGTGACCGCCGCGCAGAGTGTCGTCCCCGACCTGTTCGGACGAGTGCGACGTGCTCATCCCGGCATCCGCATCGAGTTGGCCACTGGGTACGCCGCCGACGCGATGGATCAGTTGCGGGGCGGAACCATCGACGTGAGTGTGGCCGCGCTCCCGGATCGGTTGCCCGCGGGCATCGTGAGCCGAGTCCTGACGACGACACCAGTGGTGTTCGTGGGACCGAAGACCGAAGGCCCGGTGCACGACGCCACCAGCCGCCGTTCGGTCGACTGGCCGACGGTGCCGCTGGTGCTCCCTGCCCACGGGCTCGCTCGGGACTACGTAGATCAATGGCTCGATCGTCGCTCGATCACGCCGGCGATCTACGCGGAGATCCAAGGGCACGAAGCGATCCTGTCGCTGGTCGCGCTCGGCTGTGGCGTGGGCGTCGTGCCGCGGCTCGTGCTCGAGAAGAGTGCCCTGCGCGATCGCATCGTCGAGATTCCCGTCCGCCCTGCGCTCCGTCGGTTTCGCATCGCGTTGTGTGTGCGCGACCGAGCCCTGTCCAACCCGCTCATTGCCGCCGTGTGGGAGGCCTGACCACTGGACTTTCAGAGGCGGAGGGGTTTGATGGGGGCGAAGACCGCCATGGGGTCGTCGCGCCACGTCTCGGGTTGCACGTCGATGTAGAGCTCGATCTCGTTGCCATCGGGATCTTTGATGTAGAGGCTGTGGGTCACGCCGTGATCCGACGCACCAGCGATCGGCACCCCGGCGGCTTCGAGGTCGCGCACAGCGGCGCGTAACTCGTCGTCGGTCTCGCCGATCTTGAGGCCGAAGTGGTACATGCCGACGCGGCGACCAGCGGGAATGGGCGTCGCCTGGGGGCCGACCTCGATGAGCAACAGCTCGTGGTGCGTGCGGCCCGACGAGAACGCCGCGGCCGGGAACTGCAGTGGGGTGTCACCCGCAACCTCACGCCACCCGAGAATGTCCTTGTAGAAGCGCCGCGACCGCTCCAGGTCCCTGACGTACAGCACGAGGTGGCCGAGCTCTTTGACTTGCATCGAGGTTCGTGAACGCCCGCGGGTGGGCCTCGATTCCCACAGGACGTTCAAACTCGGCTTGGAGCGTCTTGGTCGCCGACCGACTCCGTGAGGATGAAGGGCTCGATGCCGTCGGCGTCGAGCGGCTTGGTGAAGTAGTAGCCCTGGCCCATGTTGCACTGCAGCAGACGGAGTTGATCACGCTGCTCTACGCGCTCGATTCCCTCGGCGACCACGGTCAAGCCGAGTGTGTGGGTCAAGTCGATGATGGCTTGCGCCAACGCGTCGTCACTCGATGTCGTTCCGACGCCCTGCACGAACGTCTTGTCCATCTTCAAGATGTCGATCGGGAAGCGCCGTAGGTAGCTGAGCGACGAATAGCCCGTGCCGAAGTCGTCGATGGCGAGGCGTACACCGAGGTCGCGCAGCTCGCCCAGGCGACGTACGGTGCCATCGCCCTCCATCAGCACGCTCTCAGTGATCTCGAGCACCAGGCTGTCCGGATCGAGCTCGCTCTCGGCCAACACCTTGGCCACGTCCTCCACAAAGCCGCCGTGGGCGAGTTGGCGAGCGGACAGGTTCACGTTCACGCTGAACGGCATGCCGTGGGGAAGCCGCCGTTGCCACACACCCGCCTGACGACACGCTTCTTCGAGCACGAACTGGCCGATCTGCAGGATCATTCCGGTGTCCTCAGCCACCGGAATGAACTCGGACGGCTCGACCAGCCCACGTGAGAGTCGATTCCACCGAACGAGTGCCTCGACGCCGTTGAGATGGCCCGACTCGAGATCGATGATCGGTTGGTAGTGGACCACGAAGTCGCCCTGGGTGACGGCTCGTTGCAGATCTTCCTTCAGCTCGTGCCGCTCGACGGCGTCGGCGTACATGCTCGCCTCGAACACCTCGTGACGACCCTTGCCGCGTCGCTTGGCGATGTACATCGCGACGTCGGAGTTCCGCAGCAGCTGCGTGGCATCGAGCTCCGTCGAGCGCACCGCGATGCCGATGCTCGCTCGCACCCGCAGCTCGCGGTTCTGCACGAAGAACGGCGCGCGCAGCGCCTCACCGATGCGCTCGGCCGCGGCCACCGCATCATCCGTCTCGATGTCCTCGAGCAGAATGGCGAACTCGTCCCCGCCGAAGCGAGCGGCGGTGTCACCGGGTCGCAAGCAGGCGCGCAGCCGTTCGGCCACGGCGACCAGCAGGGAATCGCCCGCACCGTGCCCCAAGCTGTCGTTGACGGCCTTGAAGTCGTCGAGATCGAGGAAGAGCACGGCAAGCAGCCGGCCGTGGCGATCGCCGCGAGCCACTGCGTGCTGTACATGATCAGTGAAGAGTGCTCGGTTGGCCAGCGCCGTGAGGGGGTCGTGGAGCGCCTGATAGCGGAGTTGCTCCTGCAGCTCCGTGAGTTGCACCAGCGAACGCTCGAGGCGGCTGTTCTCCAACCACACGCTCACGTGGTTCGCCAATGTCTCGAACAGCGTGAGGTCCTTCTCGTCGAAGCTCGTCACGTCGCCGAGACGGTTGGTCAGCGTGATCTTTCCGAGAACCCTGGTCTCGCCCCGCAGCGGAACGGTCATCTCGTCGCCGGCCAGCTCGCTCTCGGTGACCTCGTCACCGAGCTCCACCGTCACCGGCTCCATTGCGATGAACTCATCGCCGGGTCCGAGCGTGGTCCGCAGCGCGGCATCGTGCTGCGCGACCGGCGAGGCCGCCATCAAGGTGATCTCAGCCCGTTCGGCTCGGAACATCGCCCTCGCCTGTACGAGCAGGGCGCGCAGCGCCGACTCGACCTGCGGAGACTCGTTCATGAGTCGGGTCGACCGGTGCAGGAACTCGAGGCTCTGGTTCTTCTCGCGGTACGAGACGTAGGCCCGGTACGCGAGGAACAGCGTGGCGCCGGGCACGACCAACAACCACACACCTCGCTGATCGGTCCACGCCACGGTGGCGCCGACGAGAGCCAGGCTGGTGTTGGTGATGGTGACGAGAACGCCGAGACCGAGCGCCCGCGGAAATTCGTGACGTTGCAGCGCTCCCTCAGACAGCGAGATGGCGAGGAAGACCGCAATCACGCCGAAGACGGTGGTGACCAACGTCGCAACGAAGGTCGCGGCCCACTCCGTCGGACTTGGTGCGTGGCTGAGATCCGCAAGGCTGCGGAAGATGAGCACCGCGAGGCACGCCTCGACAAAGAAGTGCCCGAGGTTGAACGTCAGCTTCATCAACGACTGACGCCGGTGCAGGATCAAGGCCGCACCCGCCCCGACGACCTGCGCGAGTACAAGGCCGCGCGGTTCCGCGAAGAACAGTCCGAGGACGAGCGGGATCTCGCTCAGCGACACCGAGTGCGCGTCGCGCCGGAACTCGACGTGCACGACGAAGATCTCCGCGAGACAGAAACCGAGGGCGAGCGCCCACCAAGGCATCTCGAACGGCGCGTTCGGCGAACCCAGATCGCGCACGCCGACGATGTAGAGGACCACGCCGGTGGCCGCCAAGGCGACGTTGAGGAGCCAGACGCGAGCGGTGCCCGTCACCGTGCGTCCCCAACGAACGACCACGAGTTGCCCGACCACGAGTTGCCCGACCACGAGTTCCCGGACCACGAGTTGCCCGACCACGAGTTCCCGGACCACGAATCGCCGGACCACGAGGCAGCCGACCAGGTCGCGCTCGCCCACGCGGCGCCCGCCCAGGACTCGCCGGACCATCCATCGCCTGCCCACACGTTTCCGTTCCAGGTTCCTCCGGACCAGGTCGAGTTCGCGGAGCTCTGCGGGCCCCACTGCGTGCCGGTCCACGCCGCACCGAAGATGTCTTGCTCACCGCTGAGGACCACGCCGTCGTGTTCGACGTGGCTGGAGCCGCGTGCTCCTTCCATCGTTCCCTCGCCGGACGACACCGGGGTGTCTGCGCCAACATCCGGATAGAGGCCCGCCGCCGCGGACGCGGACGCGTCGCGCAGGTTGATCAGCCCTGCGCCCTGACGGGCGGGCGGTTCGTTCGGAAGAGGACGGGCGGTCGACGTCAGCAACGCCTTGACTTGATCGGGCGTGAGCTGCGGGTTCTGTTGCAGCAGCAGGGCCGCGCCTCCGGACACCACGGCCGTCGCCGCGGACGTGCCACTCCCGCGGAGGAAACGCGTCCCTGTGCGAGCTCCCGGGTACTGCTGGTCGAGGTACGACCCCGGATCGCGCAGGCTGACCAATGACTTGCCCGGAGCGACGACATCGGGGTTGCGGACGCCGTCACCGCTGCTCGACCACGCAGGCACCGCGTCGTCACGGACCGACCCGCTGCCGCTGAAATCGTCCGCACCCACGGCGATGATGCGCGGATCCCGCGCCGGGTTGTCGAGGCCGTGCGCTCCGTCACCCCGGTTGCCGGCCGCGGCCACCACGACGATCCCGGCGTCCCAGGCGACGTCGACCGCGTGGGTCAGCGGGTCGAGGAGGTAGTCCTGCTGTCCGTCCGTGCCGAAGGACAGATTGAGCACGCGGATGTTGAGGCCGTTGTCATGGCGGTGCTGCACGACCCAATCGATCCCGGCGATCACCTGCGACACATCGGTGGCCCCCACCGCGTCGGCGACCTTCACGTTGACGATCCGCGCCCCCGGAGCGATGCCGGCGAAGTTGTCGACGCTCTTTCGTTCGCCGCTCGTCGCCACCGCATTGTCGACGCCGGCGATGATGCCCGCCACGTGCGTGCCGTGGCCGAACGTGTCGAGGTACCGCAGGTCGTTGTTCTGCGACTCGAACGAAAGATCGGGGCCATTGACGATCTTGCCAGGCGCGGTGAGCCCGTCCACGGGGACGACTCCGGAGTCGATCAGGGCAACGTCGACGCCTTCACCCGTGATGCCTTGGGCCCAAACGCCGCGGGCGCCGACCGCTCGAGCGACGCGCCACATCGATCCTTTCTCGTCGGCGGCGGTGTCGTGCTTGTCCACACCTTCGCCGTCGCCGCGCTCGCCGCGGGTGCCGGTGCTCGCTCCGCTGCTGCTGCTGCCGTCGTACACGCCGAGGTTGCCGTCGTGCGCGTCGCCGAACACGCTGTGCAGCTGCACCGATCCGTCCGGTGTCACGGACCGAACGCTCGGAGTCGCGCGCAACGAGGCAATCGCGCCGCTCGGGAGCGACGCGACAACGCCACCGATGATGCCGAGGTCGCGTTCGATCGTTCCGCCGAGGTCGCGGATTGCATGGCGGGTGTCGTCGAGCGCGCCAGGCAGCGATTCGACGATCACCGATGACAGTGATGGTGTCGTCGAGTGCGCGGCACGCGACTGCCGCGACATCGGAATGAAGATCAGGAGCGCGGCCGCGAACAGCGCGGCCATACGCCGCTTCTTCTTCGAGTCGTCCCAACTGACCGACCGACGCTCGGTCATCCGCACCGCG
>JBEEGD010000564.1:0-3301 GCA_041166685.1 Acidimicrobiaceae bacterium
GACACGTGCTATCTCCGCGGTGGCTTCGACGATGCGAGCCTTGATCCCATTCAGCAACGTTTCTCGGACGGCGACGTCGAGCGGTGGGCGACGCGCGCCGAAAAGGTCGCCACCACCAACCCCGACGTGGTGGTCGGCGCGGCGATTCACAGCGTGCGCGCCGTCGACGAAGCGTCGATGGAATTCGTGGCGTCCTGGGCCCGCGTGCGCGGGGTGCCATTGCATGTACACCTCTCCGAGCAACCAGCGGAGAACGAGGCATGCATCTCCGCGACCGGGCGAACCCCCACGCAATTGGCTCACGACCACGGAGTGCTCGGGCCGTCGACGACCGCGGTGCACTGCACGCACGTGACGGCCGACGACATCGCGTTGCTCGGCTCGACGGGCACCACGGTGTGTCTGTGCCCGACGACCGAACGCGACCTCGGCGATGGCGTCGGTCCCGCGGCCGCGCTCGCCAGTGCGGGCTGTCCGATTCGAGTGGGCACCGACTCGCACGCCATCGTCGACCTCTTCGAGGAAGCGCGCGCCATCGAGCTCGACGAGCGGCTCGTGACCGGCCGCCGTGGCCTGCACCAACCTGACGCGCTGCTGGCGGCCGCCCTGGGGTCCACTGATCGGGTCGCCATCGATCTCGACAGCGTGCGCCTCGCCGGCTTCGACCCCAACGACCCGGTGCCGATGATCGTGGCCGCAGCCACGGCGGCTGACGTCACTGATGTCGAGATCGACGGTCGGCCTGTGGTTCAGGACCGCGCACACCTATCGATCGACGTCGCCGCTGATCTACGCGCCTCGATCTGTGCGCTGCGCTGATGTGGGACCTCCTGATCACCGACACAGCCGACGGCAACTCGATCGCCGTCGAGGGCAACGGCATCGTGTACGTGGGTCCGGACCCGCCTGAACCGGCGTCGGAGGTGCTGTCGGCCGACGGCCGGCTCGTCACACCCGGACTCATCGACTGCCACACCCACCTGGTGTTCGGCGGGGATCGCTCCGCGGAGTGGGAGCAACGGTTGGCCGGTGCGTCCTACGAAGAGATCGCGGCCGCCGGCGGAGGCATTCGATCGACGGTCGCGGCGACGCGCGCCGCGTCGGACGACGAGCTACTCGAGGGAGCGGTCTCACGAGCCTCTGCGCTCGCGGCCGGCGGCGTCACGACCATCGAGGTGAAGTCGGGGTACGGGCTCGATCTGGAGACCGAGCTGCGCATGCTTCGTGTCGCTCGCCGAATCCCTGAGCAAGTGCCTGTCGACGTCGTCACCACCTTCCTCGGCGCGCACACCGTCCCGCCGGAATTCGAGGGCGACGCCGATGGCTACATCCGCTTCGTGTGCGACGAGGCACTGCCGGCGATGGCATCAGAAGGACTCGCCAACGCGGTCGACGGCTTCTGCGAGCGCATCGCATTCACCGCTGAACAGATCGACCGCGTGTTCGCAACTGCCACGCGACTGGGGCTGCGAGTGAAGCTGCACGCCGACCAGCTGTCGGACAGCGGCGGTGCTGCGCTCGCAGCGCGGCACCATGCGTTGTCGGCCGATCACCTCGAGCACGCGTCGCCCGAAGGGATCGCGGCGATGGCGGCTGCAGGAACCGTCGCCGTGCTCCTGCCGGGAGCGGCATACGTGCTGCGCGACGACGCCATCCCGCCGGTCGACGCGCTGCGCGCCGCAGGAGTGCCAATGGCCGTCGCCACCGACTGCAATCCGGGAACGTCACCCCTCGTGTCGCTGCTCGTCGCCATGCACCTCGCCTGCACGAGGCTCGGCCTCACCGTCGACGAAGCATTCGTTGGTGTCACTGCGAATGCGGCGCGCGCCCTCGGCCTGCGCGGCCGGCGGGCCGACCTGGTTGTCTGGGACGTCGATCAGATCGCGCAGCTTGTGTACTGGATCGGCGCCAACCCTGTGCACGCCGTGGTCAAGCGGGGCAAGGTCGTCCGATGACTGTTCGCGAGATCCTCCACATCGGTCACCCGGTGTTGCGTCAGACGGCTGAGCCGGTGGACCCACATGAGATGCAGGCCCTGATCACCGACCTCATCGACACCATGCGCGCCGCCGACGGTGCCGGCCTCGCCGCCAACCAGATCGGCGAACCCGTGCAGGTCTGTGTGATCGAAGTCCGTCCCGGAAGTACGCGATACCCGTACAAGCCCGAAATCCCGCTCACTGTGTTGATCAACCCGGTGATCGAGGCCATCAGCACCGAGACGTTTGCGAACTACGAAGGCTGTCTTTCCGTCCCTGACCTGCGGGGGGTCGTCGATCGCGCCGTCGAGGTACGTGTGAAGGCGCTAGGCCGCGACGGCGGACCCATCGACACCGTCGTGCGTGGCCTCTCGGCCGGAACGTTCCAACACGAGACCGATCACCTCCAGGGCACGTTGTTCATCGACCGAGTGACCGATCCCCACACGCTGTGCACCTGGTCGGAGTTCCACGAGCGCTACGAAGCGGCGTTCGTCGACCAGGTACGCGCGCTGGTCGACCGATTCGGCAGCTGAGTCATCAGTCCGGCAGCCAGGCTCAGTCGAAGACGGGCGCGACGAAGTCCGCGGGAACAGGATCGCGGGCTTCGAGTTGCGCGATCCGAACCACGCCGTTGATTGCCAACGCGATCGTGGCAGCCAGGAGGAGCACGCGTCCGGCTGCGACCAACGATCTCGGGGCGTCGCGGCTTCGCGCCCAGGCGTAGACCACACCGACGACGAGACCTGGGACGAGAGCGGGGAATGCGGGGAGCAACAGCAGCATCGGCGCAAACGCCAGCAGGTGCGGGAAGCGCAGCGGCGCGGTTTCGTAGAAATTCCGCAGTCGCTCGGCGACGAGCGGGACGAGCGCCCCGAACAAGAATGGGATCGCGACGAACAGCGCGACGGCCAGCCAGAGCGGACGGAGGATCGCGAAGTCCCGACCATTCGGCTTCACGAGGATCGACGCACCGATCACAGCCGCAACCACCCCTGAGGCGAGCGACCGACGACGACGATCTTGCGGGAAGACGGCCCGGAGGAGTGCGTAGATCCATCCGCCCGCCGCCCCGAAGATCATCCCCACGATGATGACGAACCCGATCGTGCCTTCCGCGGTGATCCGACCGATCTCTTCGGCGTCATCGCTGAACGCCCCCTGCACGGCGTCGCCCGAGGTGACGGCGAGGATTCGCATTGCCACTCGAGAGAGCAGCCCGATGACGGGGATGCCGACGATGATGCCGCTGACCGTGGCCCACGACCACAACCGGACATAGCGCGCGAACGCCTCTCCGAACCTCGAGGACCTCGCAAGTG
>JBEEGD010000565.1:0-14363 GCA_041166685.1 Acidimicrobiaceae bacterium
GAGGCAAGCCGACCGGGCCACCGCGTGCCGGCAAGGCGCGAGTCGTGCCAGAGGACGAATGGCCCCATGCCGAGGCGGCGCTCGCGGACGCGTACGGCGTCGGCCGCAAGATCTATCAGCGCACCCTGGGCGACGCGGGAGATCTCGGCACCTACGTCGAGATCAGCCCGGTCAGCTGACGCCGCGAAAGTTAGTGTTCGGACATGGCCGTCACCCGAGGGCTCAGCCACATCGCGATGGGCGTGCCACCCGGCGCACTCTCGGACGAGTTCCGGGCCGAGGTCCAGGAGTTCTACGGCCGGCTCTTCGGGTGGACGGAGATCGAGTCATTGCGACTGGTCGACCGCCTCACCCTTGCGATCGGGGGCCGCTGCTACGTGAACCTTCGCGAGATCCCGGACAGCATGACCACCGCGGGCTACGAGCACTTCGGCGTCCTCGTGGAAAGCGTCGACGAACTCGAGCGCGTATGGAACGAGCTCGACGCGCTGGACCACAGCGTGGACCTCACACCCATCGGCGGCGCTGACGGCGGCGTGCGCACCTTCCGCTTCCGTCATCTCCTACCGCTCTCGGTAGAGGTCCAGTTCTTTCCTGCGTAGCCCCGCGGCAATCCGTGTAACCGCGAAGGGGTCTCCATCGTCAAGAGGGCGATGGAACGCGCGACCGCCGATCGGCTCCTGGACAAGCTCCGCGACATCGTCGCCACCGACTTCGATGAGGACGAGCGTGCACTCTTTGCCGCACTCATCGCCCCTGGGATCGCCCTCGCGTATGACGAGGCCGAGGTGGAGGGGTTTGGGCTCGATTGGTCGTCGGCCGCGTTGCCGGCCGCCCTCGCCGACGCCGTTCGCGACCGTGACGTCCGGATTGAGGGGTTGTGACCCTCCTCAGGTCGTGAAGCCGGCGTCGTAGAGCGCGAGCTCGTCCGACGCGGCACCGATGCACATCGGGCAAGCCCGAACGTGGGCCCCAGCGCCGGCGAGTTCTTCTGTACTCAGCAACTCGGTGAACACGGCGCAGGGCGACGCCGTTGCCCGCACCATCAACTCGAGCGCGAGCGCATCGCGCAGACGTCTCCGAGCGCGATGCACAACGACTTTGGCTGCGCCGACGCTGATGCCAAGCGCGGTCGCGACTTCCGCTGAACCGAAACCCAACCGTGTCACGAGCGTGATCACTGTGGCATCACGTGTCGACAGCCCTCCGACGCAACCGTTCACGAGGTCAGCCAATTCGCCCAGCTCCGCCAGCTCGGCCGGCTGGGGGTCGCCGCCGACCAGGTCGTCGGTCTCCGCCAAATCGTCGATCCGCGACCGCTGGCGGGCCCGGCGGGAGTCGATCGCGGCGTTGCGGGCGATCGAGAGCAGCCAGGGGCGAAACCGCTCAGGATTGCGCAGCGAGGGGAGCCGTTCGAGGGCTCGGACGAAAGTGTCTTGCACCACGTCCGCCACGGTCTCGTCGTCGTGGACGTTGTCGCGAATGGCGAATCGCACCGCTCCGGCGTGTCGGGCATAGAGCGCGCTGAAGGCTTCACTGTCGCCGGCGCGCACCGCGTCTACGAGGGTCGCGTCAGCGGGAAGGTGCTCGGCCCGCCGCACAGCGCGTATCGTACGCCCCGAATCGGGCGCCAGTTGAGAGGCGGTTTGAGCGGTGCGGGGTATTCAAGGCGCAGTTGACCCAAGGACCGGGCGGCGGTCGTTGCGGGAGTTGCCGGTGCTTCAGGCATGACCCTCGACCGAGATCGGGTCGCGGCCGCCCTCGAGGCCTACGACATCGGCGGCGAGCTCGGCCGCGGCGGCTGGGGCATCGTCCTCGAGGGCACCCATCGTCAGCTGGGACGCGAGGTGGCGATCAAGGAATTGCCGCGCGCCTTCGCATCCGACCCCATGGTCCGAGCCCGATTCGTGGCCGAGGCCCGATTGCTGGCCTCGCTCGATCACCCACACATCGTGCCCGTGTACGACTACGTCGAACACGAGGGACTGTGCCTGCTCGTGATGGAGAAGCTGCCGGGAGGGACCGTCTGGCAGGAAGTCTCCACGCACGGGCTCGTCGCCGAACGCGCTTGCGCCGTGATCCTGGCCACCTGCGGCGGGCTGCATTTCGCCCACCAGCGCGGGATCCTCCACCGGGACATCAAGCCGGAGAACCTCATGTACTCCGCCGCCGGCATCGTGAAGGTCACCGACTTCGGGATCGCCAAGGTGATCGGAGGAGGTCAATCGGTGGCGACCGTCGCCGGTGATGTACTCGGCACCCCGGCGTACATGGCGCCAGAACAAGCTCAGGGTCAGGAGTTGTCGGCCGAGACCGACGTCTATGCGGTCGGCACGATGCTGTACGAGCTGCTCTCGGGTCGGCTTCCGTATCAGGACGATGGCAACGCCCTCAGCACGCTGCATCGCCATGTGCATGACGATCCGATTCCGCTACGCGAGGTGATGCCGGCGGTGCCCGATTCGATCGCGGCAGTCGTGATGCGCGCGATCTCCCGGGAACGATCCGCCCGCCCGGCCACAGCCGAGCAGCTCGCACTGGAACTCGCGACGGGCGCGACCATCGCGTGGGGGCCCGGATGGCTCACCGCGCGAGGCGGAGTTGCCGTTCTCGCCGCGAGCCAAGTCGTGGCCATCACCGAACAAGCGGCCGCGCCGACGACTCCCGCTCCGCAGACAGGGGCGACCCTCGGCTCCTCGGCCGCGCCTGCACCAGTGACCGACGCAGAGGCACCGCCCGTCGCGTCCACGCCTGCTTCCCCGACGATCGTGCCGCAAGCGGCACCGGCACCCGCGCCCCTGGCCGCTCCGCAAGGACCGGTGATGCCACAGGTCGCGGCCCACGCTCACGGTGCCGCGGTCGACGTGGCCGAGTCCGATGTGGTGCCGCTGAAGCAAGTCCTGGAACGGCCGCGTTCCGGAGCGCCGTTTCTTCTCGGCGCGCTCGCGCTGGCCGTGCTCGTGGTCGTCGTCGCGTTCGCTGGCCTCGGCTCGCCGTCTCACGATCGCGCCGGCACCGGCATCCTCATCAACGGCAAGGATCCGGGCGCATCGACGCTGTCACTGTCGGTCGACGATCCAATCGCCATCGGGGGGCCTTCCATCACCAAAGCCGAGATCTCGGTCGGTGGCACCGCGCTTGCGTCGTCGAACGGCAAGGACGTCAACGGCCTGATCATCTACGACCTCGGCGCCGCGCGTTACCTCCTGAGCGGCGAGGCGACATTGAAGGTGTCGGGCCCCGGCGCGACGCCGCACTCCTTCGCGGTCAAGTCATCGCAAACGGGATGGCTCACCGCGCCGGCGATCGCGAGCCTCGTGCTGCTCATGCTCGCACTCGCCGCGGGAGAGTCCCTCGGGCGGCCGCTGTGGAAAGGCCACCGCCAGACTCGGTCGATGGTCCTGGTCGCCCTGCTGGCCGCCGTCGCGGCCGTGGCCGCGAGCCTGGTCACGTGGGTGCTCGGCGCACCCGAGCCGTCGACGGCGAGCCTGGCAATCGCCGCTGTCCTCGGTGCTGGCGCGGGCGTCCTGTTCTCGCTGGCCGCAGTGCACATCGGACAGCGCCGCGTATTGCGTCGTGCGGGTACACGCTCCTGAGGAGGATTGGGTGAACGAGTTCGTCATAGAGATTCGGGAGCCGGCCCAACCGCCGCGCCGCTTCCGGCTCAACGGCCCGACGGACGTGGGACGCGACTGCGAGGGCGTGGTCGTGAACGACGCAACGGTCTCGCGCCGTCATCTCCAGCTCACACCGACTGAAGCCGGCCTGGTCGTCGAGGACCTGGGCAGCAGCAATGGGACCATCGTGAACGGAACCCGCATCGATGGCCCCGTGCTCGTCACCTCTGTCGACATCATCGATGTGGGCGTCGGGGGCACGCAGGTCCAGTTGGTCGGGTCTGAAGCGCCTGCCTCGGCGCCGGCGCCGCCTTCGCCCGCACCACAGGTGGCACAACCGGCCGCCGCGCCAGGGTCGGCGGCGCGTGTCGCCCTCGACGGCCTCGAGTCGATCGAGGTCAGCGGGTGCACGGTGCGGTATCGGCCGGGAACCGCCGGCGAGGCCGCCGCCAAATCCATGGCGACCGCGTGCGCTCGAGCGCGTAAGCGTCTTGCGGGGCTGGGCTCAGAATCCAAGGGAACGACGGTGCAGTTCTGCCTCGTCGATCCTTTCCCCGATCCCGATCGCCCGGGCGAGGTGATGACCGGCGGCACCATCGTGGACGAGGAGCGGGACGAGATCTGGATGGTGGTGACCGCCGAGTCTCCGCCCGAGCCGCCCGAGCGTCCGCTTGCCCTCCTGTTCGGTGCCGCCCTCCCGGCCGCGGATGACGTTCGTCCGCTCGTCGAGGGCTACGGCCTTCACCTCGCGGGCACGCCGGACCCCGACCCACAACTTCGAGGGTTCGACCTCCCTGCGTTCGGCGACCCCGAGGCCGGGGGTGATGTCGGCGCGGCCATGGCGTTGTCGTTCGTCCAGTACCTGGTGAGGCGCCAGGACCCCGAGAGCCTCGTCCGGCTACTCACCGAGACGAAGCCGGGCCGAATCGACGTGTCCGCGGAGGAGATCTACGGCAGCACGTTCCCGGCGCTGGAAGATGCGTGGCGGCAAGGGCTCGCCGGAGAGGGACCGAAGGTCAAGACGGGCCAGTTCCTGCGATTGGCGCTCAGGTACGTGCGTCCACACGCCCGGCGTGAAGCCGAGATGTTCGTGTACATGCTGCTCGGCCTCGCGTTCACGATGATCTTCCCGTTCGCATTCAAGAACCTGCTCGACACCGCGATCCCGAGCGGTCAGTTCTCCAAGGTGGCGTCGTTGCTCGGCGTGCTCGCACTCGCGTTCGTCGTGTCGCTGCTCGCGGACCTGCGCCGCGCCTACCTCGCCGCCTATGTGAGCGGCGCGGTCGTGCGCCAGATTCGCGTCAACATGTTCGACAAGCTCCAAACCCTGGGGACAGGGTGGTTCAGCAACCATCAACAAGGCGACGTGCTGTCTCGTCTCTTCTCGGATGTCGGGGCGGTAGAAGCCGGGCTCTCGGGAACGCTGCGCGACGGACTGTTCCAGATGCTGTCGCTCGTCGTGGCATCCATCGTGTTACTCATCCTGAACCCGCTTCTGGGTGTGCTCGTCCTCCTCGGCGCCCCTCTCGTCGCGATTGTGTACCGATCAATGTCGGCCGGGGCGCAAACGCGCAGCATTGCGGTGCAAGAGCAGCTGAGCGGTGTGCTGGCCGTCAGCGCCGAGAACTACGGCGCGCAGCCTGTCGTGAAGGCGTTCGCGCTCGAGGCGCGCGAGAAACTGCGCTTCGGCCGCGCGTCAGAACGATTGTTCGTCGCGCAACGGAGACTGAACCTCTTCGGCGGCCTCTTCGGCCTCTCGGTCAACATGATCGTGACCGGCTTGCGGCTCATGATCCTCGCCCTGGGCGGCTGGCTCATCCTCGAGGGACATCTCACGATTGGCGGACTCGTAGCCTTCATGACGCTCATGGGCGAAGTCATCAGCCCGGTCACCGTGCTCACCGGCATCGGGCAGCAGATCCAAGCGTCGACCGGCGCATTGACGCGGATCAACGAGGTGCTCAACGCCGAGCCGTCGGTACCTGACAACACCGCGGGCGCGCCCTTGGCGCCGTTGTCCCGGGACATTCGTCTCGCCGGACTCGGGTTCGCGTTCACCTCCGAGCGCCGCACGCTCGACGGCGTCGAGGCCACAATTCATGCCGGTACACGCGTCGCGTTCGTTGGCCCGACCGGCGCGGGCAAATCGTCGACGCTCCAGTTGATCCAACGCTTCTACGACCCCAATGAGGGCGCGGTGCTCTTCGATGGGCGCGACATCCGCGACGCGCCAATTGACTCGTTGCGCAGCCAGCTCGGAATGGTGTTCCAAGAAACCTTCCTGTTCGACACCACCATCCGCGAGAACATCGCAATGGGCCGGCCCGGCTCGACCGATGAGGAGGTCGAAGCCGCCGCGAAAGCTGCGGAGGTGCACGAGTTCATCGCCGGGCTTCCTCGCGGTTACGACACGCTGGTCGGCGAACGCGGCGGGCGCCTGTCGGGAGGCCAGCGGCAGCGCCTCGCCATCGCGCGGGCATTGCTGCGCAACCCGACGGTGCTCCTGCTCGACGAAGCGACATCAGCCCTCGACCCTCGTACCGAACGACTCATCAACGACACCCTCGAGCGAGTGGCGAGCGGTCGCACGACGATCGCCGTGACCCACCGGCTTGGGTCGATCATCGACTACGACCGCATCTTCGTCCTGGCCAACGGCGAGCTGGTGGAACAGGGAAAGCACGATGAGCTCGTGAGCCTCGGCGGCGTGTACGCGTCCCTGTGGTCGGAGCAGACCGGCGCGGCTGTCGTCACCACCGAAGCACCGTTCGACGTCGCCGGCGCGTTGGCTCGAATTCCCCTCTTCGCCGAGCTCGATCCCGGCGGCCTGGCCGCCGTGGCCGCCCGGATGGTCGCCGCCGACCTCGCACCCGGCGAGACGATCAACGAGGGTGGTGGCCGGCTGCTCGTCGTTCGCAACGGTCGCGCGAGAGTCATGGTGCCGGGTGTCGACGGACAGTGGACGCCAGTGACCGACCTGTTCCCAGGGGACAGTTTCGGTGTCGGCGCGCTGCTCGGTCAGGAGCGGGGCGCGATGCTCCAAGCGTACGAATCGGCTCGCGTGCTCGTGCTGGGCGACGATGCGCTCGCGCTGCTCGCCGGGCAGTTCCCGACCATCGGTGCTGCGCTCGAAGGTCGCGCCGCGCCCGCGGCCGCGCCCGTTGGCGGCCATCGCCTGGAGCGGGTGACGTTCGCGGTGTCGAAGGATCAGGCGCGCCAGGTGTTGTTGGCGGCGCCTGCGGCCGCCGCCGCCTCGCCGGACGAAGCCGAGGTCCGACGGCTCACCGGCGCGTTCAGAGCCGTGCGCTGAGCCCGCGCTGAGCCAAAAGCACTCAGGCGAGGCGACCTAAGCTCGCAACGGTGTCCGCCCCCGATCCAGTCCTGCACTCCGTGGTTCGCGCCGCGGTCGATGTGACTGCCGCTGGCGCCGGCTGGGTGATGGGTCGGACCGCGGACGGCGCTCGCCTACAGGTGGTGGCGGCCGCGGGCCAGATCGGTGGGACGATCGACCTCTCGGGGCTCGTCGGCACCGAGGTGGCCGCTGATGCCGGCACTGCGGGGTTCGTCCTCGCATCCGGGCAGCCGCTGGCGTTGTCGTCTGCCGGCGCCGATCCGCGTCCAGCCGAGGGCGTCGCGGGGCTGCTCGGTCACCGTCCGGCGACGGTGTTGTGCATTGCGTGCGAGGTGGACGACGGCGTGCTCGGCGTGATCGAACTCGTCGACAAGGGCGGGGGCGGGGCGTTCTCGTTCGATGACGTCGAGCTCGCGACGGTGCTCGCTGGGATCGCGGCGGCCGCCCTCGAAGCCAGCGGCACGACGACGGCCGCGGTGGCCTCGCCCGCCGCACTCGGGGCCAACCTGCAGCGCCTCGCCGATGTCGACCCGGCGCGCTACGGCATCGTCGCCTCAGTCGTCACCACACTCCTCGAACGTGACTGACCCGACACCGTCCGATCGGCCCGCGTACACGCGCGAGTCGATGGTGCTTCGGTTGCCGGGCGCGGTGTCGCTCGACGACCTCTCCCCCGACTGGGCGTGGGGCGGCGCCACCGGCGAGGGCGTGCGCGTCGCGGTCATCGACAGCGGCATCGAAGCCGACCATCCGGCGCTCGAGGGTTGCGTCGATGTCGACGCCGGCGTAGCCATCAGCCTCGACGCCGCGGGGAACCTGGTCGAAACGGTCGGGCCACATCCCGACGACTTCGGTCATGGCACCGCGTGCGCAGGCATCATCCACTCGATGGCGCCACAGGCTCGGATCACGAGCGTCAAGGTGTTGGGCGCGGGTCTCACCGGCAAGGCCGCGGCGTTCTTGCGGGGTCTTGGGTGGGCGGTCGAACAAGGCTTCGATGTGATCAACCTGTCGCTCGGCACCAGCCGGCGCGACTGGGCGCTCGCCTTCTACGAGGTCTGCGACCAGGCGTACTTCCGCGGCTCGCTCGTCGTGACGGCGGCCAACAACGTCACCCGACCAAGCTTTCCATCCTTGTATGCGTCGGTGGTCAGTGTGGCGTGCAACCTCACGACGGACCCGTTTCGGTTCCACTTCAATCCGGAACCGCCGACCGAGTTCCTGGCTCGCGGCATCGACGTTGACGTCGCGTGGCGCGATGGCGGCCGCATGCGCTCGACGGGCAACTCCTACGCCGCTCCGCACCTGAGCGGCATCGCCGCGCTGATTCGGTCGAAGCACCCGGAGCTCCGACCGTTCCAGGTAAAGGCAGTGCTGTGGGCGACAGCCGCCAACGTGCAAGAGGCACCACGGGCCGCCGGTCGCCTGACCAGCCTCGTACGCTCCGGCACGACGTCGGTGCGCGCGACCACGGCATTGCGGGCCGTCCAACCCTGACACTCTTCGCAATGTGACCGATGACGCAGGCCACGCGTACAGTCGCGGTGTAACGCTGACGGCGGGCTTTCGTCAGGATTGATGACCATTGAGACGAAGGGGAATCGTGAAATGACCTCGCAGGACGCGATCCAGACCGCGGTGAAGGCGATTGACAACATGACCGGCGACGAGCTGGCTCAGTGGGTCGCCGCTGGTGACTACACATCGGTCGGCGGCGTCGACCTCCCCGAGACCGCCACCAAGCGACTGACGGAGGCGATGGCCGACCCGGAGGTGGCCGGATACGCATTCGATCTCGGCCTCGGCAGCATCGCGCCTCGGTCGGGAAACCTTGGGTCCGGTCTCGGCGGCTCGCAACCGGGCGACCACATCGAACGCAAGGCTGGCGGCGGCCAGCAAGAGTTCCTCAAGCTCACGCTGACGCAGATACTGATCGGCTGATCCTGTCATGAGCAGTAGAACCTGCTCGTGACGCCGCGGGTTCGAGGGTGGTCGGTGTCGTTCGTCGTCATCGTGACGGTGCTCCTGTCGAGTTGCAGCACCGACTCTGCAACCAAACCGTCCGCGTCGTCGGCATCTTCGGCGCCATCTGCATCGGTGACCGCTCCCACAAGCCCGAGTCGCTGCGGAACCAATCCGGCAGGTTCCTCCCGGGTTGAACACGTGATGTGGATCTGGATGGAAAACCACACCGTTGACGCGGTGTTCGACCGCACCGACGCGCCTGTCGAGAATGGCTTCAAGGAAGAGTGCGGTTCGAGCGCCACCTATCAATCGGTCGGTGCCCCATCGCTCCCCAACTACCTGGGCGCCACCTCGGGCGACACGCACGGTGTCACCGACGACAGCCCGCCGGCTGCTCATCCACTGACGGCGGACAACATCTTCCGCCAAGCACGCTCGGTGGGGCTCACGAGCCGCAGCTACGAAGAAGGGATGATCTCACCATGCCAGCTGTCCAACGGCGGGCGCTACGCGGTGAAGCACAATCCGGCCGCGTACTACGTGGGCGAACAAGATCGAGCCGCCTGTCTACGCGATGATGTCCCGCTCGGTGAGCCGACGAGCGGTCCGCTCGCGGACGACTTGGCCCGCGACACGCTTCCCGCGTTCTCGCTCATCACGCCGGATCTTTGCAATGACACTCACGACTGCCCCGTCGCGGACGGAGACAGATGGCTCGGGCAGTGGCTCCCGGCGATCCTCGACTCCGCCGCGTACCGCGCCGGAACGACGATCCTGTTCATCGTGTGGGACGAGCCGACGCCGATGCCGCTCCTGGTCATCGGCCCGACCGTCCCGCGCGGTGCCGAAACCGCGGAGCCGTTCGACCACTACTCGTTGTTGCGAACGACCGAAGAGCTCCTGGGACTTCCCCTCCTCGGCAATGCCGCATCCGCCAACAGCATGCGCGCCGCCTTCGGGCTCTAGCTGACCTCGTCGGCCCACACCGTCATCGACACGAGTTCAGCCGCGCCGAATGTGCTCACCATCGCGACGTCGAGCGCGTCACGCCCGCGGCCGATGAGCACGCGTCCGATGCGCGGCTGGTTGTTGCGCGGATCGAAGGTCCACCACGAACCATCCAGAGACACTTCCATCCACGCGCAGAAGTCCATGGGATCCTTCGGCGGGACGATGCCGATGTCGGGCAGGTACCCGAACGTGTAGCGGGCCGGAATACCCAACGCTCGGCAGAACGTCACCGCAAGGTGAGCGAAGTCGCGGCACACGCCTCGACGCGCCGACAGCACGTCTTTTGCAGTACTGACTGCCGTGCTCGTGCCGTACGCGAAGGAGATCTCTCCGTGGACCCAGTCACAGATGGCCTGGACGCGTTGCCACCCGGGCGCAATGCTGCCGAAGAGATCCCACGCCGTGGCACCGAGCTCGTCGGAGGGGCACAGCCGGCTGGGCAACGTGAACGCGAGCGTGTCGTCGGGGAGCTCGGATGCGCCAAGCTCCCTGGCGTACAGCGCAATCGGGTCCGGATCACCCGCGAGCTCCACCACCGCCGAGTAGCGCAACGTCGACTGGCCGCTCGGTACGTTGACGCGTCGGCAGAGGTTCCCGAAGCTGTCGACATAGCGACTGGTCGCCGCCGGCGGTTCGTGGTCCCAATGCTCGTCGAGCAATGCGAACCGGCCATCGAGCCGCGGCTCGACCTGGAGCACCGCGTGCACCGTTACAGCCGCGCGCTGCACGAACTCGCACCCAACACGGACTCGCACATCAGAGACGTTGGCCGCACAACGTGCCGCAACCTTGTCGCCTACATGAATGGTGTGTGAATGTCGCTGATGAGGCCGATCTCGTACAGGACACGGTCGAGGAGCGCGCCCGCCTCGATCGTGCCGTAGCGCAGCGGGTGGTGGTCATCGACGCACGACGGCACCGGCGCGAGCTGGAACCACGGCGCGGGGTGACAGAACTGCACGACGGAATAGCGGTCGATCAACTGGTCAGTGGATGCCATCACGCGGTGGGTGCCGGCCGGGATCCGACCGTTGGTCAGGCGCTCGAGCATGATGCCGGAGTTCAGAACCATGTGGCCTTCCGGCGGCAGCACGTCGGCCCAACCCTGCTCGCCAAGCAGTTGCAGGCCCGGGCTCGTGGCCCGGGGCAGGCCGGTGACGAGATTGATGTCCGTGTGCGCGTCCGCCCACACGTGAGTCGGCGTCGGCGCTTTCGTCATCGCGGGATAGTGGATCGCGCGGGTCAAGTGCGTGCCGTCGCGCAGGATGTCGTCGAAGTAGGCGTTGTCGACACCGATGCCGTGCGCGACGATCCGCAAGAATCGCGTTTGGACGTCGAGCACTCGAGCGTGGAGCTCCCCCAGCGCCTTGCTGATGCCCGGGACGTCATCCTCCGGAAACACCGGATCGATGTAGCGATGCGGATATCGCGCTCGCAGCGGGTGATGGTGGGGCAATGCGGCGCCCCAGTTCAACATCTCCTTCCAATCGGCGACGTCGCTGGTGGCGGCCGTCTCGACCAGCAAGCCCGTATAGCCGGTCTGCCCGTGACTCTCCGGCGCCCGCCAGCGCTGCTTGCGCTCGGGCGGCATCGAGAAGAACTCGGCAAGCAGTCCGTAGGCGGTGTCGAGCATGTCGGAAGGCACGTCGTGACCGACGAAGACGAAACCCGAGCCGAGGCTACGCATCACTCCGTCGACGACGGCGCGCCGTGCGCCGGCGCTGCCGGTTTCGAAGGCCAGCAGATCGACGTCGAGAACCTCAGTCATGGCGGGGTGCGACCAACTCGCGGAACCGTTGTCGGAAGCGGGCCACGTCGACGTCGAGCGCGATCCGCCACGGATGAAAGCCGGCATGGGCAGGCTGATCCGAACCCTCGAGCGCGTCAAACTTCGGAGCGCGGAAGTCGACCACCGTTGCGCCCCACGCCGCGCCACCCCCGGTGTCAACGGCCAGCGGCAAGACCGGCGCGTCGACAACCACGTCGGGATGGCTGAATGCCAACACCGCGAGAAGGTCGTGACAGGGACACTCGGGCGTCGACAGCGATGAGCCGAACGCCCGATAGAAGCGCAGGGGTTCGTCGAGGAATGCGCTGGCGTCGTTCGAACGCGGCGCCAGCAGCGCGAACTCGTCCTCGGTGAGCGTGGCCTGCATGGTGACGTCGAGTCCCACCAAAAGGGGAGGCGAGCGCCATGGCGCGGCCACGACGATCTGGGCCGCTTCCGGATCGTGCGCGATGTTGGCCTCGCCCGCCGGAAGCGCGTTGCCACCGAATCGGGTCGAACCTCCCATCACGACGAGGTCGGCCACTGATTCAGCCATCGCGGGATCCGCGAGAAGCGCGCGCGCGATGTTGGTGAGCGGACCGAGAGTGATCAGCGACACCTCGTGGGGCCGGGCGCGGAACACTCGTTGCAGCAAGGTCACGGCGGGCTCGTCAACTGGTCGCAGACCGGGAGCCGGTCGGTGGCAGTTGCCGAGCCCATCGTCGCCGTGGATGAACGTCGCGGGTCGCAACTTCGGTGCCAGTCCATAGGCCTCGGCCTCACCGACCGCCACAGGAACGTCGTGACGACCGGCGGCTTCCACCACTCGCAACACGCTGTCGGCCGCCACCGCGATCGGCACATTGCCCCAGACGACCGTGATCGCGACCACGTCGAGGCTCGGATCCGTCAGCACCCACCACAGCGCCACGGCGTCGTCGACGCCACCATCGGTGTCGACGACCACCGGACGGCGCGGTTCCCCGGGCGGGGTGGTGCCGGGGACCTCGCTCGACCGTTCGCTCATCTCGTGCGTTCTCCAACGCGGGGACGCGTGCGTCACGGCAAGATACCGGCGGTGACGACAGATGGAGGACCGGTGACAACGATCGAGTTGACAGGTGAGGACGAGGCGAAGGTCGAGGAGTTCGCGGGGAACCTTTTCATGGCCTGCCTGGCGGCGATGGAGCTCGCGAACGTCGAGCTCGGTCTCCGCCTCGGCCTCTACGAGACACTGGCCGGCGCCGGACCGATCACGGCCGGTGACCTGGCCGCTGGCGCGGGCATCGCGGAGCGGTACGCGCAGGAGTGGCTCGAACAGCAGGCCGTTGCGGGCGTCCTCGAAGTCGACAACGTGGCCAAGCCCGCCGGCGACCGACGGTTCACCCTGCCGAATGCCCACGCTCACGTGCTCCTCGACGACGACAGTGAAGCGTGCATGAAGCCGTGCGCCGCGGTCGTACCCTGGCTCAGCAAGGCGATCGACATCATGGTCGAGGAGTTCCGCAACGGCACCGGCGCCGCATTCGGCCTGTTCGACATGCACGACATCCAGGCCGCGTTCACCCGGCCGGTGTTCGTGAACCACCTGACGCAGACGTGGCTGCCGGCACTGTCCGACGTCCAGGCCAAGTTGACCAAAGGAGAGCGCGTGCGGATCGCGGAGGTGGGCTGCGGCGAGGGCTTGGCCGCGATCACCATCGCGGGTGCGTACCCGAACGTCGAGATCGACGGCTTCGACCTCGACGAGGCGTCGATCGCCGTCGCCCGGGATCAGGCCGCAGCCGCGGGCGTGGGCGACCGCGTTCAGTTCGAGGTGCGCGACGCCGCCGACCCCACCATCGTCGGCGACTACGACTTGGTGATGGGCATCGAGATGCTGCACGACATGCCTGACCCGGTCGGAATCTTGCGGACGATGAAGCAGCTGGCGGGCGCGCACGGCACCGTCCTCATCGCCGACGAGCGCACCGAGGAGACCTTCACGCTGCCGGCGAGCGAGATGGAACGGTTCTTCTACACGTTCAGCACGCTCCACTGTCTCGCGGTGAGCATGCAGGACGGCGGCGTCGGAACCGGGACGGTGATCCGCCCCGACACCCTTCGCCGCTACGCGGCCGACGCTGGCTTCTCAGAGGTCGAAGTTCTCGACGTCGAGCACCCGCAGTTCGTGCTGTACCGCCTCGCGTGATCCAAAGCTGACTGACGGTCTGCCGTCCTCACACCGTGGAGACGGGCAGCTGGATGTTGGAGGGCCGGTCGGGGTCGTGGAAGACCTCATGATCGGCGGGTGACAGCGTGGCGGCCGTGAGCAGCGGCTCACCGCTGCCGGTGTTGCGGGCGAAGAGCGGATGCGCTCCGCTGGACACCTGCAGTCTGATCCGGTGACCGCGCCGGAAGGTGTTGGCCGTCGGCCACATCGAAATCTGTAGGCGAAACGACGCGTCCCCTTCTTTGGTGATCGCGTCGGGTCGGAGCCGGACGACCCCATCGCTCAGGTTGGTCGACTTTCCGCGAGGCGACACGTCGCAGAGCCGGATCACGAAGTCGGTGAAGTCTGCCGACGAGCGCAGGTACAGCTCGGCGACGAGCGGGCCGATGACCGTCAGCTCGTTCGTCAAGGGTTCGCTCGTGTAGGTAAGGACGTCCT
>JBEEGD010000566.1:0-6737 GCA_041166685.1 Acidimicrobiaceae bacterium
CGAGGAGGTGGGTGTACTGCGCTCGACCCGGCGCCACCTTGCGTAGATCGTTGGAGAGCGCGCCCTGCAACCGATCGAAGGCGTCAGGCCCTTCGATGCGGACGGTGCCGAGATGACTCACGTCGAAGGCGACAGCCGCGGTTCGGCAGGAACGGTGCTCGGCGAGCGTGCCGGCCTCGTAGTTGAGGGGCATGTCCCAGCCCCCGAACGGAACGAGCTTGGCGCCGAGCGCTCGGTGGGCGGCGTCGAGGGGCGAGTGCTTGAGGGCCTTGTCTGTCACCCGTGGGTGGCCGGCAACAGTGTCCCTGCGCCGTTGCCGGTGTCCTCAGCGAGGGGTCGCAACTGACTGATCGATGCGTCGACCTCCGACTGGACTGTGCCCAGCGCCAGGATGTTCAACACGCCTTGTCCTTTGTGGACGAGGTCGATCAGCTCACCGTCGTCGAGTGCGAGCATCGCACTCGAGCCGGAGATCACGAGCTTGGCCGCCGTCAGATCGTCGCCCAATCGTGTTCGGAGCTCGTTGAAGACGTCGC
Organism: Acidimicrobiaceae bacterium; assembly: GCA_041166685.1. GTDB lineage: Bacteria > Actinomycetota > Acidimicrobiia > Acidimicrobiales > JACDCH01 > DASUCS01. Next base: position 537 of record JBEEGD010000566.1, read on the forward strand.
GCACCACTTCGAGGCGGATGCCGGCGTCGAGCAACTGCTTGATGATCTTCAGCTCGAGCAGGTTGCGATACGAGTACATGCGGCGGGTGCCGCTCCCCTTCGCATCGGCCATGGCCGGACGCACGAGATCGGTGCGCGCCCAGTAGTCGAGCTGCCGGTACGTGATGCCCACGACCTCGGCGGTGCGAGTGCCGCTCCAACCTTCTGCTGGAACTACTTCCACGAGACCTCCCCCCGGAGGATGACACCGTCGGAACTACACCGGTGCAAGTCGCTCAACAGTAGGCGGCCCCGCGCGGACCGTCAACGAGTCCGTGCGATCCGGGGGTCAGGAGGCGAAATCCTCCGGATTGACCCGGTCGATGAACTCCTTGAACTGCTCGACGACCTCGTCCTGGGCTTCCTCGTCCTGGGCCTCGGGCGGGTAGGCCGCCTCATCGAGGACACTCTCGTCGGCGTAGATCGCGGTGCCGGTTCGGGCCGCAAGGGCGATCGCGTCTGATGGACGGCTCGAGATGACGTGCGTCGTGCCGTTCGCCGACAGGTGCAACTCGGCGAAAAAGGTGCTCTCGCGCAACTCGGTGACCACAACCTTCTCGAGCTGCCAGCCGAGTTCGTCGATCACGTTCTTCAGCAAGTCGTGCGTCATCGGCCGGGGGGTCTCGACGCCCTCGAGGGCGAAGGCGATGGCGGTGGCCTCGGGGCCGCCGATGAAGATCGGGAGCGTGCGGTGCGAACCGTCGGATTCCCGTAGCAACACGATCGGCGCATTGGTGGGGAGCTCGACCCTGACGCCGACCAGCTCCATCTCAACCATCGCCAGGCACGTTACCCGGCTACCGGCGGGTGTAGCTCCTCAGGGCCTGCCGCAACATCGCGGACCGGAGGCTCTCGCCCAGGGCGGTCAGCTCCGCAAGATTGGTGACCGCCTGACGGCGAGCATCGGGGTTGCGTTGCTTGACCAGCGGCAGCACGACCTGCTCGAAGAACGACGCCTCGCGCTCGGCGCTGACCTTGTACATGCGGAGGTGCCGAGCCTCCACGCCGAAACGCATGAACCCGGCGGCGAGCCGGGCAACAACGAGGGCTTCCTCGTCGTACAACGTGTCGCGACCCATCGGCCGACCGGTGATCAGTCCGTAACGCTCGAGGTCGCTGAGCACACGTTCGTGGAGTCCGCAGGCTCCCGCCAACTCCTCGCGGGTGAGGCTCACCGCGCTCGGTCCGGGATCCAGCGAGCTCGGTGCCGGCGTCGGCATCGACGGCGGATCGGGCACCGGTACCGGCGGTGTCGGTGGTATGGGCACTGGTTCCGGTGTCGGGACGGGTGCCGGCGGCTCCACGGGCTTCGGGTCGGGCATCGGCGGCGGCCCCGGCGACTCCGGCCGGGAAGCGTCGCCCGTCAGCCGGTCCTTGATCACCCGCAGCGGCAAGAAGTTCTCCCTCTGCTGCAGGAGGATCCAGCGCAGCCGCTCGATGTCCGGCTCGTAGAACTTTCGGTAGCCGGACGGGGTGCGCTCGGGGTCGAGCAGGCCCTGGCTCTCGAGGAACCGGATCTTCGAAATCGTGATGTCCGGAAACTCCTCCTGGAGGAGCGAGAGGACCTCGCCGATCGAGAGGTGGGCGCGCTCGGCCACCGGCACTACGTCTGACTCGGTCCGGCGAAGAAGACGAGCTTGAACTTGCCGATCTGCAGCTCGTCGCCGTTCTGGATCGAACTCTCCTCGACCCGCTCACGGTTGAGATATGTGCCATTCAGCGATCCCACGTCACGCACCAGGAAGCCGGAGCCCACCCGCTGCAACTCCGCGTGGCGCCGGGAGACCGTGATGTCGTCGAGGAAGATCTCGCTCTCGGGATGGCGGCCGACGGTGGTGACCGGCTTCGTCAGCGCCAGGCGCGACCCGGCGTTCGGCCCGCGGGTGACGACGAGCAGCCCGGCACCTTCGGGAATGTCGTCGAGGTCGAAGGTGACTTCGTCCTCGCCGGCCTCCTGTGGGACATCGATGCTGAACGTGATCGTCGTGCGCTCGCCGGGATCGTGTTCCAATGGCGCGCCGCACGAAGAACAGAAGTTCGCTCCCAGCGCGTTTCGATGACCGCACTGGTTGCAGAAAACTTCAGCCACTTAGCCCTCGATCAGCGCGCGGTACGCGCCCGCGTCGAGCAATTGGTCGAGTTGCGACACGTCGTCGGCTTCGATGACCACCAACCATCCTTCGCCGTAGGGATCGTCGTTGACCCGCTGTGGAGAGTCGGCCAGCTCCTGGTTGGCTTCGACCACGGTGCCGGAGACGGGCGCGTAGATGTCGGACACGGACTTCGTCGACTCCACCTCGCTGAAGCTGTCGCCCACCGACACGCGCGTACCCACGTCGGGGATCTGCACGAAGACGACATCGCCGAGCGCATCTTGCGCGTAGTCGGTGATGCCGATGCGTGCCCGCCCATCCTCCAACCGAACCCACTCGTGGTCCTTGGAGTACCGCAGGTCGTCGGGCACATTCATGCCCGGTGAGGGTAGCCCACCCTCAACCTTCGGTTAACGGTGAACTTCCGCCTCGGCAAATCCCACTCAGGCGTACACACATATGTGTACGCCTGAGTGGGATTTCGTCAGGGAGTCAGCGCAGGAGTTGACGGATGCGGCGGGCGTACTCCTGAGCGAGGCGCCGGGCGGCAACGTCGGAGCCAGCCTCGGCCCACACATGCGTGACCGGCTCTTCGGGATCCGGGAGCGCGAGCGCCCACCCCTCCTCGTGTCGCACCTTGACACCGTCGACGAGTTCGAGCTCGCGGTCCTTGATCTGCTCGACGAGCGAGCGCATGATCGTGCCCTTCTGCTCCCACGGCGTCACCACGGTCTCGTGCGCGATGTGGACGCGGGGCAGGCCGTGCACGATCGTCGACAGCCGCACCCCTTTGCGCGCGAGCAACTCGAGCACCTTCACGAACGTGGCGGCCGCGTCGAACGCAGGTAGGAAGCCCGGAAGGATGTACCCACCGTCGAGGCTCGCGGCGAATCCGACCCCTGGCTCTGACGCGGCGTCCATCAGGGCCGACGTCGCCATCTTCGTGTACTGCAACCGGATGCCGTACTTGGCCAGCAGCGCTTCGGCGTGGCTGGTGACCGCGACCGGCAGGGCGACCCGATCGCCGAGCAGGTGGTCGCCCACGAGTTCCAGCAAGGCGAGGACCGCCTCGGTGTGGGTGAGCACGTGACCCTCGTCGTCGATCAACGTGAGGTGCTCGCCGTCGGGATCGATCGCCGCTCCGAGGTGCGCCCCCGAGGTCCGGACGAGACCGGCGACCTGCTCGGCATGCCGCTTGGGTTCGTATGCCAGCACTCCCCGGGTCGATGCGTAGGGGTTGACGGCCAGTACGTCGGCGTCGAGCTTCGCCAGCAGGTTGGGCATCACGAACGACGTGGAGCCGAACCCGTAGTCGACCACCACCTTGGGACGGAGCCGCTGAATGAGCTCCACGTCGACGGTCGATTCCAACGCCACCGAGTAGTGCTCCAGGGCCCGAGGTGGGAACCCGATCTCGCCGATCTCGCCGGGGAGGGCCCGCCGGAAGTCCTCTCGGTTGAACAGCCGCTCGATCTTGCGCTGGCCCCCTTCGGAGAGATCCAGCCCGTCGCCGTTGAAGAACCGGATGACGACCGACTGGGTGTCGTCTTCGACGAGACGGATGGTGATGCCGCCCACGGCGTTGGGTTGGCGGGCGAGAAATCGGGTGACCGGAACCGATGCCACCTCGAGATCGAGGACGTTCACGCCGGCGGCGTTGATGCCCGCCATCATCGCCCGCTTCAGCATGCGCGCCGACCGCGACGAGTCGCGCGACGTGATGACCGTGGACTCCTTCTTGAGCGTGGTGGCGTACGCCATCGCCAGACGAACTGCCAGCTCGGGACTCACGTCGACGTTGGCGAGGCCGGCGACACCCGCCGCACCGAACAGCGAGCGGGCGCCGCGCGACTCCCACACGATCGAGGAGTTGACGACGGCCGAGGGCTCGACGGTCTTGAACGGGTACACCTTCACGCCCGCGGCGAGCACGGCGTTGTCGCCGACGAAGCACTCGTCGCCGAGCACGACGCCCTCTTCGCAGCGGACGTTGGTGCGGATGTCGCACGCCCGTCCGATGACCGCGCCACGGAGCCGAGCGTTCTGGCCGAGATAGGCGTTGTCGTGCACGACGAGGCGCTCGAGGTCGGCGCCTTCCCGCACGCGCACGTTGTCGCCGAGCACGGTGTACTCCCCCAGCCGTGCTCCGGCCTCGACGCGGCAGTTCTCGCCGATGACCGCGGGACCTTCGACCTTGGCCTCGGGATGCAGCTCGGCGCCTTCCCCCAACCACACGCCGGCGTCGAGCTGGAAGCCGGGAATGTCCAGCACGACCTTGCCGTCGAGGGCGTCCTTGTGGGCGCGCACGTACGCCTCGAGTGTGCCGACGTCTTCCCAGTACCCCTGCGCTACCGCGCCGAACAGCGGCTTGGAGTTGGCCAGCAGCTTGGGGAACACCTCGTTCGAGAAGTCGACCGGCTCGCCGGCGGGGATGTAGTCGAAGATCTCCGGCTCGAGGACGAAGATGCCGGCGTTGATGGTGTCGCTGAACACCTGGCCCCACGTCGGCTTCTCGAGGAACCGCTCGATCGAGCCGTCGTCGCGGGTGATCACGATGCCGAACTCGAGTGGGTTCTCGACCGCGACGAGCCCTACGGTGGCCAGTGCTTCGTGCGCTTCGTGGAAGGCAACGATCTTCGACAGGTCGATGTCCGTGAGCACGTCACCAGAGATCACGAGGAACCGCTCATCGAGCTCGGCCATCGCGTTCCGAACGGATCCCGCCGTGCCCAGGGGTTGTTCCTCGGTGGCGTAGACCATGCGGACCCCATACTCGGATCCGTCGCCGAAGTACGTGCGGATGGCGTTGGGCATGAACGCCAGCGTCACGACGATCTCCTCGAAGCCGTGGCGCTTCAGCAACCCGACGATGTGTTCCATCATCGGCCGGTTGACCAGCGGCAGCATCGGCTTCGGCTGGTTCGACGTCAGCGGGCGCAACCGGCTGCCTTCGCCTCCGGCCATGATCACCGCTTTCACGGGGTCGACGCTACCCCCGGCTGCGCATCCCTACCCTCACGCAGTGCCTGTCTGGCCAGGGGAACGTAGAGAAACAACGCGTAGTAGCTCAGCACGAGCCCGCACACGGCGGCCACCCACGCCAGAAATCCCGCGATCGATGCGTACGAGACCGTCGAGTGCGAGCCGAGGAAGAGCGGGAACGCGAACATGTTGGCGAACGTGCCCGCCTTGCCGAACCAGGTGACATCGATCCGGGTCGCACCCATCGCCGCGAGCACGAGCGTCGCGATGGTGACGAGCACTTCGCGTATCAGTACCGCGATGGCAAACCAGACCGGCACGGTGCCGTCATAGAGGATCGCCCCGATCCCGACGAACAGCAGCAGCCGGTCGGCCACCGGATCGAGAACCTTGCCCAAGTTCGACGTCTGGTGAAAGTGACGGGCCACGTAGCCATCGACGAAGTCGGTCGCACCGAGCGCCCCGAGGAACCACGCCGCCGCGGCCCGGTTCTCTTCGTGGAACAGCAGCCAGAGGAAGATTGGGAGGCACAGCAACCGCACCACCGTGATGACGTTGGGAATCGTCAGGATGCGGTCGCTCTCCTCCTCTTCTGGCTCGTTCACGGGCACAGCGTACGATCCGGCGATGGACGGCAACGTGGCTCTCGTGACCGGTGCGGGCTCAGGCCTCGGCGCCGCCATCGCCCGGCGCTTGGCAGCCGATGGCGCCTACGTCGTGGTCAACGATCTGCGGGAAGACACCGCGGGCCCGATCGCCGAGGAGGTCAAAGGCGAGACCGCGGTCTTCGACGTGACCGATGCGCCCGCCTTCGATGCCGCCGTCGACCGCGTGGTCGTCGATCGGGGCCGGATCGACATCCTGGTGAACAATGCGGGCATCCTCATCGATCGTCCGGACGCCATGGAGCGATCGATGGCCGAGATGATGTCCCGGATGGGAGGTAACGCGCCGCAGCCCGTGCGCGTGCTCTCGACGCTCACCGACGAAGAGTTCGACCGGACGATCAAGGTGCACCTCTATGGAACGTTCCATGGGATGCGGGCCGCGCTCCGCCACATGGAAGTCGCGCGCCATGGCGCCATCG
>JBEEGD010000567.1:0-6751 GCA_041166685.1 Acidimicrobiaceae bacterium
GCAACATCGCGAAGATCGGCGACCTCGCCGCGAGCGCAGGGCTGCGCCGCATCCACCTCCTTTCGTGGCGCGACCTCGACGACGTCGAAGCCGGCGGCTCGGAAGTGCATGCGGCCACCGTGGCCCGCTTCTGGGCCGAGGCGGGCCTCGATGTCACGCTGCGCACCTCGTACGCCCAGGGCCAGGCCCCTGTCGTCACCCGCGACGGCTACCGCGTGATTCGGCGCGCGGGCCGCTACCTCGTGTTCCCGCGCGCAGTGACATCGGAAGCTCTCGGACGTCATGGTCCTCGTGATGCGCTCGTCGAGATCTGGAACGGCATGCCGTTCTTCTCACCGATCTGGGCCCGCGGCCCACGCGTGGTGGTGCTGCATCACGTGCACGCGGAGATGTGGAAGATGGTGCTCGGGGACGACGCGCCATGGGCCGCGACGATGGGCGACGTGATCGAGCGGCGCCTCGCGCCGCTGGCCTACAAACGCAGCCGGATCGTCACGTTGTCGCAGTCGTCGAAGGACGACATCGTCGACCTGCTGGGCTTCCGTCCGGAGCGAGTGAATGTCGTACCGCCGGGCGTCGATCCGATGTTCACACCCGCTGGGGCCAAGCCGCCGCGACCGCTGATCGTCGCCGTCGGACGCCTCGTTCCGGTCAAGCGTTACGAGCGCTTGATTCGCGCAGTTGCCCAGGCACGGCGCCTGCGACCCGACATCGAACTCACGATCGTGGGCGAGGGGTACGACCGTCCACTCCTCGACGAAGTTGTGAGCGACGTCGATGGCGCCGAGTGGGTGACGTTCGTGGGACGCATCTCCGATGCGGAGTTGGTCGACCTCTACCGGCGCGCCTGGCTGGTCGCGAGTGCGTCGGCTCGCGAAGGGTGGGGGATGTCGCTGACCGAGGCCGCCGCCTGCGGCACGCCCGCGGTGGCCACACGCATCGCCGGTCATCAAGATGCCGTCGTCGATGGCCAGACGGGTGTGCTGGTCGACCGTGACGACCTCGATGGCTTCGCCGACACGTTGGCCCGGCTCATCGATGACGACGCCCTCCGCGCCAAGCTCGGCACGGGAGCAATCGCGCACGCCGCCCGGTTCGCGTGGGAGGCAACCGCCACGGGCATCATGCGCGCCCTCGCCACCGACGCCCAGCGCCGCTCTACCCGTTGAAGCACGCCGTTCGACGGAGGGAAGACCCGCCGCGCCCTGCACGCGTGTCGCGCCGCGCGCGGCTGCGGACCGCGTGGCCGCTGGCGGCGCTCGCGGGTCTGTGCTACATCCCGCTTCTTTTCACTGCGCCGGGTCAGGTTGGCGCGGACACCAAGTCGTACTTGTACGTCGACCCCGGCCGCATGTTGTCGCGGGCGGCGTCGATGTGGGACCCGAACATCGGGATGGGCACGGTCACCCATCAGAACATCGGCTACCTGTTCCCGATGGGACCCTTCTTCTGGCTGGCGGACACTGCGCACCTCCCAATGTGGATCGCGCAGCGTCTGTGGCTGGGCTCGATCCTGTTCCTCGCTGGTGCCGGTGTGTGGTTCTTGCTGCGCACGTTGCGATGGGACCCGCTGCCCGCCACCGTCGCGGCGTTCGCGTATGCCCTGACGCCCTACACACTGAGTCTTGCGGCGCGCATCTCGGTGATCTTGCTGCCGTTCGCCGGATTGCCATGGCTGATCGCCTTCACGATCCGCGCCATCCGGCGAGGAGGATGGCGCGATCCGGCGCTTTTCGCCCTGGTCGTGCTGACGATCGGCGGTGTCAACGCGACCGCACTCGTGTTCGCGGCGGTGGGACCGCTGCTGTGGTTCCCCTTCGCGGTCTGGGGAACGCGCGAAGCAACACCACGTCAAGCCGCCACCGCGTTCGCTCGCATCGGTGCGCTCACGTTGGTCACGTCGCTCTGGTGGCTCTCCGGACTGGCCCTGCAGGGCAGCTATGGCATCGACATCCTGCGATACACCGAGACCGCCGAGGTCGTTGCCGCGGCATCGGTCGCGCCCGAGGTGCTGCGGGGCCTGGGCTACTGGTTCTTCTACGGAGGCGACCGGCTCGGACCCTGGATCGAGCCGAGCGTGGCCTACACCCAACGGCTCTGGTTGTTGGGCGTGACGTATCTGTCTCCGGTGCTGGCGCTGTTGGGCGCGGCCATGAGCCGATGGAAGCACCGCACGTACTTCGCAGTGCTCGTACTTGCAGGCACCTTCATCGCCGTCGGCGCGTACCCGTGGGACAACCCCCCGCTCACCGGACGCTGGTGGAAGGCGCTGCTCCTGAGCGACCGAGGGCTCGCCCTGCGGAGCACGCCTCGAGCTGTCCCGCTGGTCGCGCTGGGCCTCGCCGTCTTCCTCGGCGCGGGCCTCGCGGCGATCGCTCGTTCCGCGCCTCGATCGGCGAGACCGATCGGGCTCGCGCTCGTCGCGCTGGCGGTTGCCGGGCTACCCCCGCTGTACACGGGCGGCATGGTCGCCGCGAATCTGCAACGCCCGGAGGATCTGCCGGCCTACTGGCTCGACGCGGCGCGCGCCCTCGACGCGCGGCCGAACGACACCCGAGTCTTCGAAGTGCCAGGCAGCGATTTCGCGTCGTACCGCTGGGGGAACACCGTCGACCCGATCACGCCCGGTCTCATGAGCCGTCCGTACGTCGCCCGCGAGTTGATCCCCTACGGCTCGCCCGCGTCCGCGGACCTGCTCAACGCCGTCGACCGCCGCCTCCAGGAGAACACCCTCGAGCCGCGAGCCGTCGCGCCGCTCGCGCGCCTCATGTCCGTCGGAGACATCGTCGTCCGCAACGACCTGCAGTACGAGCGGTTTCGCATCGCGCGGCCGTACCAGGTGATGACGTTGCTCGACGCGGCCGCAGGTCTGGGATCGCCGAGGACCTTCGGGGCACCAACGGTCAACGAGGCATCACCGACCGCACCCATGATCGACGAGGCGGCGTTGCGAGACGACACGTCGCGCGCCTACAGCCCGGTGGTTGCGTATCCCGTGCCGGATGCGCAACTGATCGCACGCGCCGCGAGCGCGCAAGCCCCAGTCATCGTGGCTGGCGACGGCGAAGGGATCGTCGCCTTGACGTCGGCTGGATTGCTCGACGGGCGCGAACTCGTGCAGTACTCCGGCTCGTACGCCCGCGATCCCGAGGGTCTACGCGCCCAGATCGGCCGGGACGCGGTGCTGGTCGTGACCGACTCGAACCGGCGTCGGGCCCGCCGATGGAGCACGCTGCGGGACAACCTCGGGTACACCGAGCAGGCCGGCGAACAGCCACTGCGCGAGGACCTCACCGACAACCGTCTGCCGGTGTTTCCCACCGCGGGTGACGACGCCTTCGCCGTCGCCCAGTACCCCGGCGGTGTCGCCGCGCAGGCGACCTCGTACGGCAACCCGATCTCGTATACGCCTGAGTTCCGTCCGGCCAACGCGATCGACGGCGACCTGCGCACGTCGTGGCAAACCGGCGCGTCATCCGACGTGCGTGGCGAGGCGCTGGTGCTGCACTTCGCCGCACCGGTCGACACGGACCGCCTCACCCTCTCGCAGATGTTGCGCGGCTTCCGCAACCGCTCGATCACCGATCTCGACATCCGCTTCGACGGTCACGACACGATCTCCGTCCGGCTCGACGACCAGTCACGGACCGCGGCTGGTCAGATCATTGCTTTTCCTCACCGATCGTTCACCACGCTCGAGCTCATCATCCGCGGCGACGACTCCGGCCGCGTCAGCGAGCCCGGACGACCCGTCCGATACAACGGGCTCTCAGAGGTCGGGTTCAGCGAGGTGGATGTCAACGGACTCCACGGCGACGAACTCGTCCGTTTGCCGTCCGACCTGCTCGCTGCGGCCGGCGACACGTCCTCGAACCACCCGCTGACATTGGTGCTCGAGCGCCAGCGCACCGACCCAGCCGAGGCGGTTCGCAATGACGAAGAACTCGCCATTGCGCGCTCGTGGACCCAACCATCCGCTCGCACGTTCACGCTCGCGGGCGAGGCCCGACTCTCGTCTCGCGTCAATGACGACGCTGCCGACCTCCTCCTCGGTGTGATCGGTCCGACCGCGACTTCCTCGCAACGCTTGGCCGGCGATCTGAGGGCACGTGCTTCATCGGCGATCGACGGCGACCCGTCGACCGCGTGGACCTCCGCGTTCGACAGCGCGGGCAACGACACGCTGTCGTTCCAAACCGGTCGGCCGATCACGTTCAGCCATCTCGACATGCGGGTCGTGGCCGATGGAATTCATTCGGTCCCCACGCATCTGCGAATCGAGATCGACGGTCGCCCCGCCGCCAATGTGACCGTCCCCGCCGTGACCGATCAGCCCGGAGCGCACGGTGCGGCCGCCGCCGTGAAGGTACCGATCGATCTCGCGGAGCCGGTGACGGGCTCGAACATCAACATCGTCGTCGACGGCGTGCGCGAGATCACCACCACGGACTGGTTCTCCAACGCGTCGGTTCGGATGCCCGTCAGCATCGCCGAGCTCGGCATCGGCGGCTTGACCGCGGCCGCGCCAACGGGCGAGTTCGACTCCGGCTGCCGCACGGATCTGCTGAGCGTCGACGATCAGCCAATCGGCATCTCCTTCACCGGATCTCTGGCCGATGCCAGTGCCGGGAGACCGCTGACCATCGCACCTTGCGGCGCCGACAACATCCATCTCGACGCCGGCAGCCACGTGTTGCGTGCCGCCAAGGGAATCGACACCGGCCTCGACCTCGATCGCCTCGTGCTGCAGTCATCGGCCGGGGGCGACGCGCCCACGGGTGTCCTGCCGCTCGGCGATGGCCGCGGGAGTGCGCCCACGGTGCAAGTCGATCGCCAAGGCCGCACCGACGTCGACCTCACGATCACGAATGCGACCCCAGGTACGGCGTTCTGGGTGGTGCTGGGGCAAAGCCACAACGACGGCTGGACGGCGACGGTCGACGGTCACGACCTCGGGAAGCCGCAGCTCGTCGACGGCTATGCGAACGGCTGGCTCCTGTCGCCGTCCGCCGCGACCGTGCGTGTGCAGTTGAACTGGGCCCCGCAACGGCTGGTGTGGATCTGTCTCGTGCTCTCGGCGCTGAGCGTTGCGTTGTGTCTCGTGCTGGCGGTCCGCCGGCCGCGGGGCGACGCGAGCGATCCAGTCGATGATCCACTGCCCGAGCCGATCCAGTGGCGCACGTTCGTGCGGTCGGTCGGTCGGGACGAACCCCGCGTGCTCACCTCGCTCGGGGTCGCGGCCGGCGCCGGGATCCTCACCGCCGTGGTCATCGGTCCGGTCGCCGGGTTGGTCACGGCCTTCGTCGCGCTCGTGGCCAGCCGTCGACGGCGCGCCCGCTGGTGGCTGGCGCTTGGCTCACCCGGGCTGCTGGCCATCTCCGGTCTTTACGTGGTCGGCCGGCAAGCGGTTTCGCAACCGACGCCGGCTTTCGAATGGCCCGGAGAACAAGGGGCCGTGCATCAGGTGGCGTGGATGGCAGTCGCCTTCCTCATCGTGCTGGTCGTCGTCGACGCGGTGTGGGAGCGGGTCAATCGTCGTGGCTTGGAGGTCGCTGACGCTGCCGCTTCTGCTCCCCCCGACGACGCTTCTCCGACAAGCGACGCGCCCGACTTCCCGCTGTAGGTCTGGTGGGACGCCGGGGCGCATCGACCCTCAGGGCGGCCGCCAGGCGTTGCGCCAACCGCTCCTGCGCGAGCGAACGGTTGCGCAGCTGTGATCGCTCGGCGTCGACCGAGACGCGGACGACCGGGCCGAGCCGCTCGAGCAACCGCGCTCGCTGTCGAGGACCGAGGCTGGGCGACGCCTCCACATCAAATCGCACCTCGACCTTCGTGTTCGATCGGTTCGCGTGCTGGCCGCCGGGCCCACCGCTGGCCGTGAACCGCCACTCGAGCTCGTCGAGCGGGATCCGCAGCGAACCGCTCACTCTCAGCACGTCGTCCTCCGACACGCACCTAGAGTGCCCGACCGATGCAAGATCCTGCGGTATTGCTCGTGCACGGCTTCGCAACCTCGGCCGATCGCACGTGGAGAGACAACGGGTGGATCGACCTGTTGGCCGACGTGGGTCGGGACGTCATTGCGGTCGATCTGCTCGGCCATGGGGAGGCCGACAAGCCGCACGAACCGGCGGCATACGGCGCGCTCGAGGCACTCGTCACCGATCAGCTTCCCGACGAGCCCGTTGATGCCATTGGCTTCTCGCTCGGCGCCCGCACGATCCTGACCATCGCCGCCGATCAGCCCGACCGATTCCGTCGCATCGTCGTCACCGGCGTGGGTGCGAACCTGTTTCGCGACGATCCCCGAGACCTCATCACGCAGGCAATCCGAGGAGAGGGCGACACCGACAACCCGGTCGCTCAGTACTTCGCCGGTCTCGCGCGCCAGCCGGGCAATGACCCCGAAGCACTTCTCGCGTGCATGCAGTCGCCGCGTCCGAAGCTCGACGACGGCCGCCTTGCCAAGATCACCTGTCCCGTTCTGGTCGTGATCGGCGACCGCGACTTCGCCGGCCCGGGTGATCCCCTGGCCGCGGCCCTTCCGGATGCGACGCTCCTCACGCTCGCCGGCCTCGATCACTTCGCGACGCCAAAGGACTTCCGCGTCCTCGACGCCGCCCTCGAGTTCGTGGGAGCTGCGCCCTGAGCGATCACCAGTTTGTGCTGGGCGTCGACCTCGACGGCGTGTGCGGCGACTACACCGCCGCGTTCGCCAGCGTGGTCGCGGCCGAACGCGACGTTGACCCGG
>JBEEGD010000568.1:0-5059 GCA_041166685.1 Acidimicrobiaceae bacterium
CTAAGGTCCCGCCCACCTGCGGGGTACCAGGGGGCTTTCCATCTGCTCGGCGCGTCTGCGCTGAATATTTTTCGCAGGCACTGCAGGTGGGATTTGCGCCTCCGAAACCCCAGCTTCTAGATTGCGAAAACATTCACAAGCGTCAAAGGCGACGACCCGTGGACCTTCGTGACCGGCGTGAACTGAACAACGGCTTCGGCAACGCTCTCGCACGCGCGGTCGAGCTCACGCTGTCGCCCGTGATCTTCGGATTCCTGGGGTTCCTGCTCGACCGCAGGCTCGGAACCCGCCCCCTCTTCATGCTCTTCCTGTTCGCGTTCACGATCGGCTACCTGTTCTGGAAGCAATACGTGCAGTACGACGCGGAGATGAAGGAGCACGAGCGCAAGCTCACCCGTCAACGCGACGAGGCCCCCAAGTGACTGCGGCGGCCCACGTCGGTGACATCCCCAACGTGGAGACCGAGCTGGCCGGCGACATGGTCAAGCGGGCGATTCCAGTGGCACCGGCGATCGTGCTCGTCGCCGGCATCCTCGGCGGTTCGCAGGGCGCGTGGTCCGCGCTACTCGCCATCGGCGTCGTAGCCGCCAACTTCCTGCTAGCGGCTGTCTCGCTGTCCTGGGCCGCCCGCATCTCGCCCGTTGCGCTCATGGCGACCGCCTTCGGCGGGTTCCTGGCGCGGATGGGTCTCGTCACCGGCGTGATCCTCGCCGTGCGTCACACGTCGTGGATCAACCTCACGGCGTTTGCCATCACGATCCTCGCGACCCACCTCGGTCTCCTCTTCTGGGAGATGCGGTACGTCGGCGCGTCTCTGGCCTTCCCGGGAGTGAAGCCCAAATGAATGTTCTTGCGATCGACTTTCCACCGATCAGCCACGCCGTCGAGTGGAGGATCCTGTTCGGCGGCGACACCTTCGGGGTCAACAAGGTCGTCCTCTTGATGTGGGCGTCCGTTCTCGTGGTGTTCGCCTTCTATCTCATCGCCGGCCGTAAGCAGCAGCTCGTGCCGAGCGGGGTGCAGAACGTCGCGGAGTCGGCCGTCGACTTCATCCGCAACGGCATCATCCTGCAGACGATCGGCGAAGACGGGTTGAACTGGACGCCCTTCCTGCTGACGATCTTCAGCTTTGTCTTCGTGTGCAACATCTGGGAGATCGTCCCCGGCGCGCAGATGCCGGTGAACGCTCGCATCGCGCTACCCGCGTTCCTCACGGCAATCGTGTACCTGCAGTACCACATCATCGGCTTCCGCCGGCAGGGCTTCTTCAGCTACTGGAAGGGAATTCTCTTCCCCCCGGGCGTGCCGAAGGCGCTCTACATCCTGGTGTCGCCGATCGAGCTCGTCACCGACATCTTCTCTCGTCCGCTGTCCCTCGCGGTCCGGCTCTTCGCCAACATGCTCGCCGGCCACTTGCTCCTGATCACCTTCTCCGTGATCTCGGCGGCGCTGTTCGCGGTGCAAGTCCAGATCGTCATCCTGCCGTTCTCGTTCTTCCTGCTCGTCGCGCTCACTGGCTTCGAAGTGTTGGTGGCCTTCCTGCAGGCGTTCATCTTCACCATCCTCACCGCCGTGTATGTCGGCGGTGCCATGCATCCCGAGCACTAACCACTCATCCCCACCGCCCACCCTCACAAGGCGGACGGCTCCGCCGTCCACAAAGGAGATCTTGTGCTTTCAGTACTTGCCCAAGCGGCGCAATCCACGCCGGACATCACGCCGGGCCTCACCGCGATCGGTCGAGGCATCGTGTACGGCGGCGCGGCCATCGGTCCGGGAATCGGCATCGGCCTCGTCGTCGGGAACGCGATCTCCGCGATGGCCCGCCAGCCCGAGTCCGCCGGCATGGTCCGTACGACCATGTTCCTCGGCATCGCCTTCACCGAGGCGCTCGCGCTGTTCGGCTTCGTCCTCGCATTCATCATCTCGGGTTAGGAGCCCCAACATGCGCATGCGAAAGCTGCTTGTCGCGACATTGTTCGCGGGCGGCGCGCTCTTCCTGATGCCGGGCATGGCCGCGGCCCAGGAGCAGCCGACCGGCTCGACGACTCACGTGAGTTTGCCTGAGGCCAACGAGGAGTGCATCAAGCTGCTCGAACAGCCGAACAAGAAGATCGACGACTGCCAGAAGGCGCCGTCACCGATCCTGCCGGCGACGAACGAGCTCATCTGGGGCTCGATCTCCTTCGTCATCCTTCTCGGAATGCTCTACAAGTTCGCGTGGCCGGGTCTGAAGGCCGGCCTGGAGGCGCGGACCGAGCGCATCCGTTCCGACCTCGATGCCGCCGAGTCGGCGAAGTCCGATGCGGACAACATCCTCAACGAGTACAAGGCGCAGCTGGCTGACGCTCGCAACGAGTCCGCTCGCATCATCGAGGAGGCGCGCCAGGCGGCCGACTCCCTGCGGCGAGATCAGGAACAGCGGCTGCAGAACGAGCTCTCGCAGCTACGTGAGCGGGCGGCGGCCGACATCGAGTCAGCCAAGCGTCAAGCGATCGCTGACCTTCGCGACGAGGTCGCGCAGCTCGCCATCGGTGCCGCCGAGGTGATCGTGCAGCGCAATCTCGATCGTGACACGCAGGTGCGGCTCGTCGAGAGCTACATCGAGCAGGTCCTGAGCAGGTCGAACTGACGTGAGCAACGACGATCGCATCGAGGCGTACGCCGAGGCGATGTTCGATGTCGCGGCCGCGGAAGGCACGCTCGACGAGGTCCAGGACGAGCTGTTCCGTTTCGCTCGCGCCCTCGAAGGCTCCGATGAGCTGCGCGAAGCGCTGACGGATCCACACATCCCGGCCAGCCGGCGGCAACAGATCGTCGAAGACCTGATCGGCTCGCGGGCCACATCGGTCACGACGGCGTTGGTGTCCATGGTCGTGGGCGTGGGTCGCGGACGCGACCTTCCGACGATCATCGATGCGCTCGTCCAGAAGGCGGCCGCGGCGCACAACAAGGCCGTCGCCGAAGTGCGATCGACGATCGAGCTGACAGAAGAGCAACGCCAGAGGCTCGCCGAAGCGATTCAGAAGACCACCGGCAAGTCGGTCGAGGTCAAGGTCATCATCGACCCGACGATCCTGGGCGGAGTGGTCACCACCATCGGCGACACCGTCATCGACGGCTCGGTGCGCACCCGCCTCGAACAGTTGAAGAACGCGATTTAAGGACGCCAATGGCTGAACTCACGATCAACACCTCCGACATCGCCGAGGTTCTGAAGAAGAACCTGGCGGACTTCCATCCCGACATGTCGATCTCCCAGGTCGGCCGCGTCCTCGAGGTGGGCGACGGAATCGCGCGCGTGTCGGGCTTGCCCGACGTCGCGGTCAACGAGCTGCTCGAGTTCGAGGACGGCGCGCTGGGCCTCGCACTGAACCTCGACGAAGAGTCGATCGGTGCGGTGATTCTCGGCGAGAGCGCCGGGATCGACGAGGGCCAATCCGTCAAGGCCACCGGCCGAATCCTGTCGGTGCCCGTCGGCGATGGTGTGCTCGGGCGCGTCGTCAACTCGCTCGGCGAGCCGATCGACGGCAAGGGCGCGCTGTCCAACACCCAGATCCGACGCATGGAGATCCAGGCGCCAGGCATCACCGGACGCAAGCCGGTGCACGAGCCCCTGCAGACCGGCATCAAGGCCATCGACTCGATGACGCCGATTGGTCGCGGGCAGCGCGAGCTGGTGATCGGCGACCGCAAGACCGGCAAGACCACGATCTGCGTCGACACGATCCTGAACCAGAAGGGCCTCGGCGTGAAGTGCATCTACGTCGCCATCGGCCTGAAGGGGTCGACAGTGGCGAACACCGTGGACGTACTGCGCGCCCACGGTGCGCTCGACTACACGGTCGTCGTGTCGGCGCCCGCGTCGGACCCGGCGCCGTTCAAGTACCTCGCCCCGTACGCCGGCTGCGCGATGGGCCAGCACTGGATGGAGAACGGTGAGCACGCACTCGTCGTGTACGACGACCTGTCGAAGCAGGCCGAGGCCTACCGCCAGATGTCGCTGCTGCTGCGCCGCCCACCCGGCCGCGAGGCCTACCCGGGCGACGTGTTCTACTTGCACAGCCGGCTGCTCGAGCGCGCCGCCAAGCTGAGCGACGACCGCGGTGCGGGCTCGCTCACCGCGCTGCCGATCATCGAGACCAAAGCCGGCGACGTCTCCGCCTACATCCCGACCAACGTCATCTCCATCACGGATGGTCAGGTCTACCTGCAGGACGACCTCTTCAAGTCGGGCGTGCGCCCGGCCGTCGACGTCGGCATCTCGGTGTCTCGCGTCGGAGGCGCCGCGCAGATCAAGGCGATGCGCGCCGTTGCCGGCACGCTCAAGCTCGACCTGGCCCAGTTCCGTGAGCTCGAGGCGTTTGCGACCTTCGGTTCGGAGCTCGACAAGGTGTCGGCCGCGCAGCTCGAGCGCGGCTACCGATTGACCGAGCTGCTGAAGCAGAACCTCAACTCGCCGATGCCCGTCGAGGAGCAGGTCGTGTCGATCTTTGCCGGCACCGGTGGCTATCTCGACGACATCCCCGTCAGCGACGTGAAGCGCTTCGAGGCCGAGCTGCACGACTACGTGCGCACCCGTCATCGCGACGTGCTCGAGCACATCCGTACGACGGGCAATCTGCCCGAAGGCGACAAGCTGGCTGAGATCGTCAACGCGTTCAAAGAGCAGTTCCAGGCCACCGAAGTCGTCGCCGAGGACAAGGAGTAGCAGTGCGCTGCGAGGGGTTCGAACGGGTGAGGGTTGAGGCGCGGCGCCGGGAAGCGCCAGCGTCGGCGTCGCACTGCCGAGCGACGCTTGCGAGCGAGGCCGTGTAATGGCAGGAGGGCAGGAGCGGATTCTTCGTCGACGGATCAAAACTGTCGAGTCAACGAAGAAGATCACGAAGGCGATGGAGCTGATTGCTGCGTCGCGCATCGTCAAGGCTCAAGCCCGCGTTGCCGCTGCCCGGCCGTACAGCGAGAAGATCACCGAAGTCATCCGCAACCTCGCGTCGGGTGGCGCTGGTCTCGATCATCCGCTCCTGAAGCCGCGCGAGAGCATCTCGACGGTCGCCTA
>JBEEGD010000569.1:0-2610 GCA_041166685.1 Acidimicrobiaceae bacterium
GATCAGACCGAGGCGATGACGATGGGAGACCGGATCGCGGTGATGCGCGGCGGCACCCTGCAGCAGGTCGACACGCCGGAGCGTGTGTATCGGTGGCCCACCAATCGCTTCGTGGCGGGGTTCATCGGTTCGCCGGCGATGAACATGGTCTCGGGCCGGTTGAGCCGTAAGGGCGAAGATCTGACCGTGACGTTCGGCGAGCACCACCTCGCCATCGACGACGACGTGATCGCCCAGCATCCGGCGCTTCGCGCATACGAAGGTCGCGACGTGATCGTGGGCATCCGGCCCGAGGACTTCGAGGACGCAGCCTTCACCGCGGAGGCTCCGCCCGACCGCACGCTGTCGACAATTTGCAGCCTGCGGGAAGCGCTCGGCTCGGAGGTGCTCGTCCACTTTCCAGTCGCGGCCGGAGATGCAGGCCCGGCCTTCATCGCCCGCGTGCATCCGCAGACGGCGGCGCGCGAGGGTGAGGCGCTACGTCTGGTCGTTAACACGTCGCGGCTGCATTTCTTCGAGCCCGAGACCGGCTCCGCCATTTATGGCGAGGGCGCTCGACGGGCGCCGTCCCTCCTCTACGCGAGCGGACGAACGCCGACGACGTAGTTCATCCGCCGTCGGTCGACGTGTGCGTGGAAGCCGAGCACGGCTAGGTCTCGCAAGCAGTCCTCCACTGTGTACGGGTCGTGCACCTGCAGCCCGATCGAATCCACCCGAGCGGCCCATCTTCCGGCGTCACCGGACAGCAGACGTGCCTCGACGCCCTCGATGTCCATCTTGACGTAGTCGACCCGCGCCCCATCCGGAAGGTGGCCGAGGATCGTCTCCATGGAGAGCGCTCGCGTCGTCGTTGCCGCGACATGCTCGACCACCCGGAACCCGAACTCCCGCCCGCTGTCGCGGTCGTAGGCGACCTCTCCGTCGTTCGTCCAGACCGCGCCTTGGAGGATGACCACGCGGTCGCCGGCCCAGGCGCAGTTGCGCCGAGCAGACTCGGCATTGCCCGGGTCGAGCTCGACCGCGACGATGCGTGCCTCTGGGTGGAGCAACGCGTTGTGCGCAACGGTGATCCCTGCGTTTGCCCCGAGGTCGAGGATGTGGCGGATCGTCCGACCGGGCAGCGCCGGTGGGGGATGCACCCGATCGCGGAACGTGTCCCGAAGCATGATCGGGTCGGTCGTGCCGGGTCGAAGCCAGATCTCGCGGCGGCCCAGCGGCCGGACCCGCACCGGCACCGGCCCCGCGGGCGGCCACCGGCTCTCGAGCCGCAGGTAGCGGGTGATGCTGGCGGGGCCGGCCATCAGGCGAACGGCAAAGGCGACGCGTTGCCAGTGGAAGTAGAGGCGATGGGCAACGTGGTCGATGCTGCCGAAGCGCGCGCCGACGAGACGGCGCCAGGCCACGCGCAGGCGGTCGGTCCACGTACCGGTCGGCCGGATCGGGTCGGCCATCCACGCATCGTAGTGACGGCCCGTCTAGGCCGCCCTGCGGCTACGGTTGGAGCACGCGATGAGCTGCGGAGCGAACTGATCTCGCGGGTATTGGTGACCGGGTGCGCCGGCTACATCGGCGTCGCCGCTGCCGGTGAGCTGATCCGGGCGGGGCACGACGTGACCGGCTTGGACGTGGTGCTGCACGGGCAATTCGAACGGGTTCGCGAGCTGCGCGAACAAGGCGTTCATATTGTCGAGGGTGATATTCGCGATCCGTCGGCGCGCGCAGCCGGGCTGGAAGGTGCAGACGCCGTTGTCCACCTCGCCGCGATCGTGGGTGATCCGGCCTGTGCGCTCGACCCCGAGCTCGCGCACGACGTCAACGTAACGGGGTCATTGGCGTTGGCCGCGGACGCCGCCGATCGGGGCGTGGAACGGTTCGTGATGGCCTCCACGTGCTCGAACTACGGACGGATGAGCGACCCTACGGTTCCGATTGACGAGTCCGGCGCCCTCGCCCCGATCTCGCTCTACGCCGAGCAAAAGGTCGCCGTCGAGGGCCACTTGCTGGCGCTCGATCCGCAGCCGTTTGCGCTCACGTGTCTGCGCTTCGCAACCGTCTATGGCACCGCTCCTCGAATGCGCTTCGATCTGACTGTCAACGAATTCACGCGCGACCTGTGGGCCGACAGACGCCTCGAGGTCTTCGGGGAGCAGTTCTGGCGCCCGTACGTCCACGTGCGCGACGCGGCCCGTGCGATCGCGATGGTGCTCGAGGCGCCGACGCCCCTCGTCGCCGGCCAGGTCTTCAACGTCGGCGATTCGGCCGAGAATTACCGCAAGCTCGACCTGGTCGAGCAGATTCAGCGGCAGCTCGGGCGGGGAGAGGTGGCATTCGTGTCTCGAGACGAGGATCCTCGTGACTACAAGGTGTCCTTCGACAAGATCGGGGCGACTCTCGGGTTCGCCGTCACAATGACTGTGCCCGCCGGGGTCGCAGAGCTGATCGAAGCGCTCGACGCGGGTGAGTTTCCGGAGCCGTTTGACCATCGATACCGCAACAGTCCCTGACATCCCGCTCTTCGATCTTCGTCTCGACGAGGAAGACATCACGGCGGTGCTGGACTCGCTCCGGTCGGGCTGGCTGTCGATGGGGCCGCGAACCGCGGCCCTCGAG
>JBEEGD010000570.1:0-3609 GCA_041166685.1 Acidimicrobiaceae bacterium
CACGCTGCGCCGCTACCGCTTTCCCGCCGGCCAGGCCTCCCGCCGCCAGAGCTCGATCGCCGTTCGGTCTCGCGTTCGGCCCGCGACAGGCAGGCCGTGGTCGCCGACGTGGTCGCGGAACCATTCACAGATCCGGCCGACGTCGTGGTGTTGCGGGCCTGGGTCCATTCCTGAACGTGGGAATGGAATAGTCCTTCCCGGCGCAGGACGGCGGATTTCTCGCCGTGCGGGGCGGCCTCGTACTCGGCCACGACCGCGGCTTTGTACTCGGCGGTGAAGCTACGCCGGTCGGGCGCGGGGCCGGATCGACCGACCCGGACCCGTTGGTCTCGGGCGTCTGCTTGTTGCTGCTCACGTACGCATCTCCAGTCACGCCCTACAAGCCAACCCCGATCGCCGGGGTGTCTCACGACATCCTGACAGGGAGGGCCGAGTTCGCGGACGACGGCCGCCGGCCGACCCGGACCTAGCCACGCGCCCGCAACAGGTCCAGGTTCCGCGCTCTATCAGCGGCATGAGAGCACGTCGGCGTATAGGCGGGTTGCGTATCTTCAGGTAAATCATTTCCGGTGAGCTGATGCGCGCGACTTACCGCAACCCGATGGTGATGTGTCATCTTCCGGGTACTACTAAACCGCATTCGTAGGCGCACACGACAAGTTGTGCCCGGTCGCGGGCTGAGAGTTTGAACAGCAGCCGGCTTACGTGCGTCTTGATCGTGTTGAGGCTGACGATGAAGTGATCGGCGATCTCGGCGTTCGACTTGCCGGCCGCGACCTGGACGAGCACCTCACGTTCGCGCTCGGTCAGTTCGTCCAGGCCGTTCGGTGCGGTCACCGGGGTCTTGCGGCCAGAGGTGTGGCGTACGAACTCCGCGACCAGTCGGGTGGTCACCCGTGGAGTCAGCAGCGCCTCTCCGCCGGCGACGATGCGGATAGCGCTGAGCAGGTCTTCCGGTGGGGTGTCCTTGAGGACGAAACCGCTTGCTCCGGCCCGGAGCGCGGCGAAGACGTGTTCGTCCTGCCCGAACGTGGTGACTATCAGCACGCGGGCGTCGATGCTGTCGTCGTCGTCGATGTGCCGGGTGGCTTCGAGGCCGTCCATGATCGGCATGCGGATGTCCATGAGCAGGACGTCCGGCCGCAGCGCACGGCACTGCCGGACCGCCGTGGCACCGTCGGCGGCCTCGCCGACCACCGTGAGCCCCGGGGAGGTTTCCAGCAGCACCCGGAATCCGGCTCGGATCAGCGCCTCGTCGTCCACGACCAGAACCCGGAGCGGCACTGTCGTGCCGCCGGTGTCGGCAGCGAGGTCAGTCACCGCGCTTCACCGCAGTACGGTTGCCGTGTTCCGGCTGGGTCGCCAGTCGTAGCGGGAAGTGGACGCGTACGGCGTAACCACCGTCCGGACGCGGTCCGGCCTCGACCGTGCCGTCGTACAGCGAGACCCGGTCCTGCATCCCGGCCAAGCCGTTCCCGGAGCCCCGCCCGGCCCTGAGCACACCGGCGACCGGGGCGTCGTTGAGCACCGAGATGCGCAACCCCTGCGGTCCCCGTTCGACCTCGACGGAGGTCGCCACCCGACCGGCGTGGCGGACCACGTTCGTCAGCGCCTCCTGCACGACTCGATAGGCCGACTCCTCGACCGATGGTGGTGCGCCGGCCTCTGTGGCCAGCGAAAGGGTGATCGGATGGCCGTCATCGCGCAGATTGTCGACCAACGACCGGATAAGCGCGAGCGTCGGTCGCTCGACGGCAGGACCGGCTGCCAGCGGACCGCCCGTGCGTAACAGGTCCCCCGGAGCATCCCGCAACGACCGCAGCACCGCTCGGAGCTCGTCCAGAGCCCTCCGGCTAGCGGTCTCGATCGCCGCCAATGCGACCAGTGCTTCCTCCGGCCGCTGTTCGAGCACCATCCGGGCCACGCCCGATCGCACCGCGATCATGCTCAGCGTGTGCGACACGATGTCGTGGACGTCTGCGGACACCCGCACCCGTTCTTCGGCGCGGACTCGGCGCTCGGCTTCCTGCGCTCGTTCTTCCTCCTCCATGCGCAAACGCCGTTCCGCCTGCCGGCGGGTACCGAAGGCGTACCCGACCAACCACGCCGGAATCGCGAGAACCAGTTGGATCGCGTTCTGCCCGGTGGCCGGATGCAGCTGCATCGCAGTCAATTCCGCGACGGTGACCAGCCCGACCGCAGCCACGCCGACCCGCAGCGACACGGCGCGAGGAAGCCGGTCGGCCACCGTCAGCATCGCAATCGCCAGCGCCGGGCCCGCGTTGCTGAGAAACACCGTGAACCCGACGTCGGCCAGCGCCGCCACGACGAGAGTCAGCGACACGGTGATGAGCACCGGCACCGGGGCCGCCCGGCGCACTGACAGCGGTACGGCCGCGGCGGCGCCGAGCACGACGATCGCCGCCGTCGGACCATGCCCGGAACCACCGATCAGCACCGGAAGTGTGAACAGCCCGAACGATCCGACCGCGAGCGCAATGTCCAGCAGATCGGGCGATAACAGATCGGTCCGGCGGCGTCGCACGTCGATCACGTTAGCCAGGCGCATCGACCGGGGCGTCATGCTCCAGCATGACGAGGCGACTTCCGAGGGAGGTGCCGGATCATGCTGGAGAGCGACGCCCGAGCCGGGCGGTGCAGCCGAGTGTGTGAGCCATGACAAACCACCGGCTGCAACTGTCCCGTCCCGCCGTCATCACCGCGACCGTTTCCGCAATCGCCGGACTGGCCACCGGCGTCGCGGTCTATCTCCACCGCGCCGAACAGATTGAACCGCACGTGGCCGGCACCGATGCGTGGCTTCCCCATCTCGTCATCCTCGCGGTCGTGGCGACCTGGTTCGCGGCGGCATCGCGCCGTAGCCCGTTAGGCTGGAAAGTGATCCTCGCGCCGGTCGGACGCCCGATCACGGCCCGGATCAGAGCAACTTTCCGGTCCGGCTTCCACACCCTGATCCTGCTGCGGTGCCTAGCCGTCGCCTTCCTCGTACTGCTCGAGGTGTACATGGCCTGGCGCATCGGAGAGCAGGTCTTCGCCGGACTGGACCCGAACTTCATCCACAACGCCTGGGGCGGCCCGTCATACCCCGGTGCGATGTTCTGCCACTACCTCGACGGCGCCCTGCTGTACCCGATCTGCCACGTCCTCCTCCGGTCGGCCACCGTCCCCGTCACCCCAGGACCCACCGCCGGATAATTGGATGAGGCAACCTCCAGCCGCATGCCAACGACAATTGCTGGAATCGTTCCACTTCCATGGTCGAACGCCCTGTCATCGGCATGACCGAGCTGCACCGCAGCGATGACCGTCACGCTCCGTGGCGAACGGTTCGCGGCTACTTCATCTGGCAGAACACGTCGAGCGTGGCGACGGCTCCGGAGGAGACTTGCGCGTCGCCGTCCGCCTGGCAGGCCGCCTTACCGTCGTTGAAGCTGGGGCTGTGACCGACCACGGTGTAGCGTCCCGGCGCCACCGCGACCGAGTAGGCGCCGTCGGCGGCGACCGGGATGTCGCGCTTCGCCCCCGGGCCGCTGACCGTGACGTTCCCCGCCCAGACTTGGCGGTGGCCCGGCGCCGGGGCCCCCACGC
>JBEEGD010000571.1:0-2693 GCA_041166685.1 Acidimicrobiaceae bacterium
GATGCCGTGGCCGACGATAAGAGCGCACGACCAAGTGATCAACGTGTCGGCCAGTTCATGCGCGGAACACGTAGATAGATCCAGGGTGGGTACGGCCATGTTCTGCATGTCACTCCTATCGGGTCGAGACCGATCGCTGCCGCGAACGGTGCACACCTAGTCGATGCAGCAGTGCGTACGCCGCCGCGCTCACGATCAGTCCCATGAACACACTCATGTCCGAGCCGCCGGTAGCGGTGGTGATGGGACCCTGGTACACGCTGGTGTTAAGCCACAGCGCCGCCGCCGCGATGCCGGCGGCCACGGCAATCATTCCGGCCAGGTTGAATCCCCGATGCCCGTAGTAGGCGCCACCTCGACCGGCGAACAGGGCGGCCTCGTCGTAGCGTCCGCGGCGCAGTGCCGCGTCGGCACCGAACACCCCGGCCCAGGCGGTCAGCCAGAGGATGGTGAAGAGCAGGAAGTCCGATACCAGCGTGTTGAACCGCGACGAGAAGATCACAGCGATTGTGATGGCCAAGCAAATTGCGCTGTCGAGCAGGATGGCATGTTGGCGCTTGATGCGAAGCCCTGCCGCCTGCAGGGTCAGCCCGGACGAGTACAAATTGAGAGAGTTCGACGCGATGAGTTGGATGGCGATCCCGATCAAATACGGCACGATGAACCAACCCGGCAGCACGCTCGGCAGCCCAGAGATCGGATCCCCTGCCGACTGCACCGCGGTGGCGGTCGCCGCGCCGAGCACCATCAAGAGGAATGCCGGAACGCCGGAACCCAGAGACACGACGGCGATCGTCTTGGCGCGCGAGACGTCGCTAGGAAGGTATCGGGAGTAGTCGTTGCCGGTGTTCGCCCAGCCGAGGCCGCCGACCGCGGCTACGAGCGCGAACGCCAACGACAGTTCCACCCATCCGCCGTGCGCGTGGTAGCTCGAGAGGTGGATCTTGCCGCCGATAAGGAAGGCGAGGATCACGAACAACACGATGAACGGCACGACGAGTACCCGCAGGAATCGAGTGATCGCCGCATGGCCGAGGAAGGGCAAACTGCCCTGCAGGAGGGCGACGAGGACGATGGTAATCAGCTTCACGACCACCCCGGCGTGCAGACCCCAATGGGCAAGGAGCGCCAAGATGGCGAGCACGGTGATAGATGCCGTGATCACCTCGTACCCGACTACCGTGACCCAGTTGAACACCGACAGCGCGCGACCGCCGTTCGGACCGAACGCGGCCCGGCTGATGACGAAGGTACTCGTGCCGGTCCGCGGTCCCTGCACGCTGTACGCACCGACGAGAGAAAAGGTCAAGCATCCCACGAAGATGACGGCGATCGACTGGGGGAACGACAGACCCATGAACACCACGAACGCGCCGTACACGACGTAGGACACCGAGAAGATCGTCCCGGACCACATCAGGCCGAGATCACGGAGTACGAGCCGCCGATCTTCCTCCGGGATGATCTCGATCCCGCGCTGCTCGACCTTGAACGCGCCGGGCGACTCGGCCCCCGACACCGCCTCCGCCGGAACATCCTCCGTTTCGGTGGTTGACGCTGTCTTATGAAGTGCGGGTTCTGCTGGACTCGGCGGAACAGTCATTTGGCACTTCCTTCCGGTTGGGCTGCCGCGTGTGGCCTGCGGTTGGTTGCCGGTCTGGATGGTGCAGACGTGGATGCGCGCTGAAGGAGTTGGACGGGGAGGACCACGCGCTGTGGGCGGTGCGGCGCGGGGTTGGCGAGCAGGCTGAGCATGATGCGGGCGGCGATGGCGCCTTGCTCGACGCTCGGCCGGTCGATGACAGTCAAGGGCGAGCGCATGAGCGGCGATAGATCGAGGTCGTCGAAGCCGATCACCGACATGTCGCGGGGCACGTCGACGCGCATGCCGTCAAGGGCCTTGAGTGCGCCGATCGACATGAGGTTGTTCGCGCAGAACACCGCGGTTGGCCTGTGAGGCGATGCGAGTAGCCGCAGCATCGCTGAGTAGCCACCGGATTCGCGGAAGTCCGACAGCTCGATGAACCGCTCTGGTGTTTCGATGCCGGATTCGGTCAGCTCACTGACGAAGCCTTCGTGGCGTTCGCGGCCGGGTGTCGTGTTCAGCGGACCGCTGATGATCGCGATATCGCGATGGCCGAGCTGCACGAGATGCTTGGCCGCGAGGCGAGCGCCGCCGACGTTGTCCACAAGCACGCTGTCGACCGACCCGTCAACCAGGTCGCGGTCGACGAAAACGACTGGAATGCCTGCCTCGACCAGACGCTGCGGGTTGGGGTCTTGCTCGGTCGCCGGTGCAAGGACGATGCCGTCGACCCTGCCCATGATGTGCGCGATGACGTCGCGTTCGAGCTCGAAGGATTCGTCTGTGTTGGCTAGGAACAGGCTGTACGGGCCACCACGCAGCACCGACTCCATCCCTTTCACCACCGCGGCGAAGAACGGGTTGGTCACGTCGGGCACGATCACCGCAATCGCGAAATGCACGCCCGAACGCAGGCTGCGGGCGGCGGCGGCAGGGCGATAATCCAGTTCCTTGATCGCTTGCCGTACCGCGTCCCCGCGGCGCACCCGCTCGCCTCGCATGAAGCGTGAAACCGTCGCGGCCGAAACCGCCGACCGTTTGGCAACGTCGTGGATGGTGGCCACATCTCTCCGAACTGGTATCGATTTCAGGCGAAAGTAACAGCACT
>JBEEGD010000572.1:0-2690 GCA_041166685.1 Acidimicrobiaceae bacterium
CATGTTTCCTCGCGGCAACGACCCCGAGGTCCCCGAGAATCAATGGCCGCGAACCGAGGCGAATCCGATCGGCGCGCTACGAGAAGTCAACGGCGACAGGACCGAACACAACGTCCGGCCCAGTGTCCCCGAACTGTCTCGCCTGATGTATGGGATCGGCGCGGTCATCCATCTCAACAGTGTTGTCCCGACATGGCCGTTACCGACAAGGGACTCCCATGGCGAAGACGAGACGCGGGCGCTACTCGCAGACGTGATCGCGCTCGCCGGGCCGCCGGACACCTCGTTCGACAGCAACCGCCAAATCGTCGGTGAAAGGCTCGACGAGGTCGTCGACATGTTCGCAACCCGCTTCACCGGCTGGCGGGCCTGGTATGACGTCGCGAGAGAACTGAATCGGATGGGGGTGCTCAGCGGCGAGGTGGCATCGGTACCGCTGTGCCTGCCCTCGGTGGTCACGGTCGACGGGATCGAGTCGGTGGTCATCGACGCGGAGTTGTCGTCAAACAAGGTCTCGCTCAACGCCCTGAAGGCGGTTGTGGACCCTCGCAACTGGCAGAGGGACTGCCCCAGTTTCTTCTGCGAGATGGACTACAAGGGCCTTCGGACCGACGGCTGGCGGAGGGTGCTGGAGTACGTAGGGTTCTGCGACGTCGACCCGCACATCAGCCCGCGCCTTCGCACGATGCTGAAGTTCTACAAGACCACGGTGAACGGTCCCGGCAGGTACGAGGCCCGGCTCGACTACGACCTCAACGACCCCGTGCCCGACAAGGCGGGCGACGGCAAGATCACCGTCGACCGCGGCTTCATCAACATGTGGACGGGGCCCACGGGCGACCCGACCCGACCGCCGGTCTACGTGCGCACCAGAAAGGTCGCGCACATCGAGGGCCTGCGGCCCTACACGATGAAGCGGTTCGTCTGCGCGATGGGCTATGGATTCGTGGTCGCCGAAATGTTGTTCGGGTCCGCCTTGGATTACAAGGGCGGCGGCACCGGCTACACGCCGTGGGAAGACCCGTCGAGCGAAGTTCCCGAGCAGCCGGGGCAGCAGCAGGGGCAGGGCACGCCACAGAAAAAGCCCCCCTCGGACAACTCCGTCGCGTCCACGGCCATCTCGATGGTCGCCGACTGCGTCCAGGAGTTGTCGGTCAAGCAGTTCGACCTGGCCGACAAGTGGCTGGCGGGCCAGTTGACCGTCGCGGACCTGACGCAGTTCAGCGCCGAGGTCGGCGCACGGATCGCAAGTGATCCCTGGAAATTCCTCCAAGCCATCAGTCAACCGAAGGGGGACGGCAAGTGACCGCTCCGACGACCCCGATGCAGGCGCAGAGCGCGGTCGCCCAACAGCTGATCGGCAAGGCGGCCGAGATCTGGGTGAAGGCAGGCGAACAGAGCGACTCCGCCGACGGATTGGGCATGGACGGCCGAATTGCGTTGGTGCACGGCCTCATCGACCTGTGGGCGAAGAGCACCGCGATCCTGATCCAGATCCTCATCAAGGGTCCGGGCTCGTTTCCGGGCACTCCACAGGCGACCGAGCCGCTGCCGTCGGAGATCATCGAGGTCTCCGCGACCTCCTATCCGAGGCAGATCGAGGCCGAGGGGCCGTTCGTGCGAGTCGGTCTGCCAAAGGTCAAGATTCCCCCGTATTGCATCGGGTTTCAGCCGTCGTTCCTTCCCGCGGGTATCACCCAGTTCCGGCTCGTGCTCAAGGATTACCGCTACGTCGGGGCCAACTACACCGGGAAGATCAAGCTGAGCACGCAGTCGTTGGCCAACATCGTGCCCGACGAGACGGTGGTCACCGTCGGATTGTGAACGACAAGGAAGTCCACGCCTCGATCGACGACCTGCTTGATCGTGCGGTTCGGGCAATCAATCTTGGCGATCGCAAGACTGCGGACGCGCTCGCCGGGCAGGTGCTCGCCGTCGACGGCGGCAATACGGACGCCGAGGAGCTACTCGCCGCACCGGGCGACAGCGGTGAGATCCGGCGCCTCACAATCTTGTTCGCCGATCTGGTCGATTCGACGGCGCTGTCGACCCGTATCGACGTGGAGGTCTACCGCACCGTGATCGGCCGGTATCGCGACGAGGTGACGCGGCTCGTCAACCATTACGAGGGCCACATCGACTCCACCAAGGGCGACGGACTGCTCGCGGTGTTCGGCCATCCCAAGGCCCACGAGAACGATGCGCACCGTGCGGTGTACGCGGGGCTGGATATCACCCACGCGATCGCCGCACTCAGCGAGCGAGTCCGTCGACGCTTCGGATTCGACGTCAGCGTTCGCGTCGGGATCCACCGGGGGGTCGTCTATCTCGACACCGCTCAGGACGACATCTACGGATTGGGCGCCAACTTCGCCGCGCGCGTATGCGCTGCTGCCGCGCCGGGGACGGCCGCCGTGTCGGAACCGATCGAACGAGTGGTTCGCGACACCTTCGAGCTCGAGCAGCTGCCTCCTCAGACGGCGAAGGGTATCGAGGGTCCGATCGTGCTTTACCGCGCGGTGGGCGAACGCAACGTGTTGACGACCACGGAAGGACCGGTGGTCGGCCGCGAGCGCGAGCTTGCGTACCTGCGGCAGGCGTGGGCGCAGGCGAAGGACGGCACGCTCACCACGCCAGGAGTGGCATTCGAGGGAGAAGGTGGAATCGGCAAAACCCGGCTGGCCTATGCC